>CAYRBS010000011.1:13858-20551 GCA_964422335.1 uncultured Mariniphaga sp.
ATCTGAAATGAAGGAAATCAGCGGGTTGGGTTAATATGGGGTTATCCGTTTTTGCTAAACCGGAGGGATTAAAAAATCCCCTCCATCGATTTGCCGAGCCGCGATGCTTCTTCAAGAAATTGTCCTACATTTAATTCGCGCAGGTAAACCATCCCATGGGTGGCCCTCAGCAGGGGAGAGCTGTTTTGGTAGAAAAAGTTTTTACCCAGCAGCAGCTGAATTTGTTTGTGTTGTTCGAGCCAGATGCTTTGGGTCAGTTCGCTGAATTTCCCATCGTGCTGATAGCTGGGAAACGAAGCGTTCACCTGGGTTACGTAACATTCAGAGAATGATTTGTCGAGCGTGGCCAATGCGTTAAGCGACACGGGAACGATTACCTCCACATCCCACGGGTTGTATTGGAACCAAACGTTCCGGTAGCCCACAATGCGCAGGTTGCTGAGGTCTTCTTCTTTATCCCATTCTTCCACAGCCCTTGCTATTGCCTGCAGTACCTTAAAATGGGTGTCCGGGCCACTGCCCTGCGGGTCCATTGCGAGGCTGATAACCGTTGGCTTGTATTTCCGGAAATCTTCGAGGATGGGCAAAACATCCTTCTCCATGTCGGGTTGGCTTCCCATCACGTTATTTTGATAGAACCCCAGCCGGAGGTGGTGTACATTTTTTACCATGATGCCGTAATGTGCCCAAACCAGCTCTTCTTCCAGTTCCCGTATCATTCCCTTCAGTTTCTGGATTTTGGGAGGGTTTTTGCTTCCGTCGTAACTCTGTTTTAATGAAACCTGAATTTCATTGATGACCTCACTGAGCCCGTTTTTGTCGTTAATATTCCAGATAGATACCAGGGCACGTACCAGCCGGTGGCATACCCCGCGCCGTTTCTCTTCCGGACTTTGTGCGGCAATGTTGTCGAGGTAGTGATAAACATCTTTGTCCCACTTGTATTTATACCCGTCTTTAAAAAAATCGGGGTAGTCAATCATTTCAATTTTACCGCTTTTAATCAGGTTTTCGGTATCTGCCAGCAAATCGTAAAGGAAGCTGTTGGTAACCGCCGTGTATCCGGAAGTTAAAACTGAAAAGTGGAGTTCGTTGCTTGACTCGCGCGATTGCCGGTTGGTAAGTGGCATAATACCCAGCATAATATCATCGTGGTGCGGCCCGGTATGGTAATATACCTGGCTGGTTTCTTTTTGCATTCCCTTCTGGATTTTTGCCAGAATGGAGTCGATAACCGATTGCACGGTATTTTCATTTAATCCGGGAATCTGGCTGCAGTATTCATCGGCTTTCAGATCATCCAGTTCGAGTTTGCCACCAAATTTGTTGATTTTTTTGCACAGCTCCATTACGGCGCGCTCTGTTTTCTGGTGGGTCCAGGGGCCGCTGCTGTAATAATTGTCAATGGCATCTTTTAGTTTCACTGAGGCGCCGTCGGTTAAATAGAAACGGCTGTTTTTTAACTTTTGCAGCGAGGTAGCCGGATAAATCACGGTGGGTTCGCTCTCCAGCGAATTTTTAATGGTTTCGGCTATGGCCTCTCCGGCAGCATACACAATGGCTTTGTTGTTGGGATTAAATTCCAGTGTCCCGAGTCCGATGGTAATTACCAGCCGGTTTCTCGATACCTCAATTCCACCCAAATCGGTGGCGGTTACGGCTTGTGTTTCAAAATTGGTTTGGGTAAGCCGGGTAGATGAGAAATGGTCGGAACCACGCATGTTGAATGCGATATGACCGTCGGGTCCTATTCCGCTTAAAAAGAAACCAATCCCTCCTTTTTCCCTGATTTTGTTTTCATATTCGGTACACCAGTGGTCAATTTTAAATATCGATTGTTGTTGTAACTGCTCCTGCTGGTTTTTGGCTTCCCGGTAACGCAGGGATAAATCGATGCGATAATCGGGGAATACTTCGCTGAAATGTTTGCCTTCGGCCAGTTCAATTTCATCGGAGTTAATAAATAGCGCCTTTTGCGGATCGAGGCCAAAACCTTCGATATAATTTTTCAAAACAAAGTTGTACAGACTGTTGTGTTGTTTGGAGCTGATGGGATAGAAATCGTTCATTTGTACCAGTTGCAAGCCTTCCAGGGAAGGTTTTTTAACATCGGTCAATCCATATTTTTCACGAATTTCTTTCCCTTTATTATTGTCCCAGTTATCAAGCAGGAGGTGGGTAAATTGCAGGAAATACTGCGCCGTTTTTCCGGTAGGTAAACTAACCACCCCGTTTGGGTTTTCGGAGCTCCATTCCAGGAAACTCAGGGCCGAAAGCAGGCCCAGTTTCGGAAAACCGTCCACCGCAATATAGGGCATGCGGGTTGTTATTTCCTGTAATTTTGATTCGTTAAAAAATGCCTGTTCTACTTTCGAAAAATTTAACTTCATACGTATTCCTTATTTACAAATATGTTCGTTGCACTCCATTTAATTGTTTACAACGAGGCGGCCCGGTCGAGTGCATAAGCGGCAGCCCCAATTGGCCCGGCTTTTGGGCCCAGTTCCGAGAATTTTATTTCGGTATCGTTGCTGATGTCGCGATTACTAAAAGTGTTAATTGCCTGCTGGATGGGCGCTGTTATAAACTGGCTGGCCTCGGCGACTCTTCCGCCCAGCACAATAAGTTCAGGGTTAAAAATCTGGATGAGATAAACAATTCCTTTTCCCAGCCAGTAACCTACATCCGAAAAAATGGAAATAGCAAACTGGTCGCCACGGTTAGCGGCTTCAATAATGACGGAAATGTCAATTTTTTCAATATCATCGTGAACCAGCTCTTTTATCAGCGATGATTTTCCGTTTTGAATTCCAAGTTTGGCAATACGCGATATGGCAGTGGCCGAAACAATGGTTTCCAGGCAGCCTTGTTTTCCGCAGCTGCACAACACCCCGTTATCAACAATGGGAAGGTGCCCGAATTCGCCTGAATAGCCCGATTTCCCGCCATACAGCTTGCCGTTGATAATAATGCCTAATCCAAGCCCCCAGTCAACATGGAGCAGCAGCACATTCTTTTTGTTTTGGGCCAGCCCGAAATATTGTTCTGCAAAAGCCCGCAGTTTTGCATCGTGACTAATATATACCGGTAATCCGAATACTTTTTTTAATGCCGCCGACAGGTTTGCAATGGTTGGGAAATATGTTTTATTTAAATCCTGCTTCTGGTTGATAAGCCCGGGTAGTTCCATGCCAATTACCAGGACTTTCTCCTTGTCGATGTTATTTTTTTGCAGCATCTGGTTCAGCTTTTCACTCACCTGCGAAAAAATTTTAAAATCAGGCTGCATTTTTATGGGAAAGTATTGGGGCGCTGAAACTTCTTTGTTATTGCTGTTGAATATGGAGATAACCGTACGGTTGATGTTTAAGGTTATGCCCACTACATAAAACCCGTTTTCCACCAGTCCGTAAATATTTGGCCGGCGCCCCCCGCTTGAATCGCCTCTGCCCAGCTCTTTTACCAGCCCGTCTTTAATAAGTTCAACCAGTAAACTATTGATTTTGGGGGTACTTAACTTAATTATTTTAGATAATTCAGAATTCGACATGGAGCCGCGGAAAAAGAGGGTCCTTAGTATTTGCTTTTTGTGGACAACCTTCTTTTGTTCAACCCCATGGCTTTGGTTTCCGTTATTTTTAAATAGTCTTTCCATGGTCTTATTTCTTGAACAAAGATTGAGATATTTTCAGTAAAAACCAAGATTCTTTTTAATTTTTTTAAAAAGAATGTGGTATTTCTGCTAAAATTAATCATTAGTTAGCAATTAAAAAATATTTAATGTGGCTAATTATTGCAGGTTCATGAAAAAAGCGGATATTTAGATAGGAGATTTTTTAATGATAAACCATTCTGAAATATGCGAATAAGATTTACCTTTATTTTTTTATTGTTTTTGCTTGTAAGCTTTTTTTTGGAAGGGCAGACAAGAAAAATTATACACCTGCCCGATATTCCCGGTTACCAGACCCTGAAATGTGATTTTCATATGCACACCGTGTTTTCCGATGGAACGGTTTGGCCTACGGTCCGGGTTGAAGAAGCCTGGCGTGAAGGGCTCGATGCCATCTCCATTACCGATCATATTGAATACCGTCCTCATTCCAAGGATGTGGATGCCGATCATAACCGCTCGTATGAAATTGCCAAGCCAATGGCCGAGAATCTGGATATTCTGCTTGTTAAAGGGGCGGAAATTACCCGGAGTATGCCCCCCGGGCATTTAAACGCGTTGTTTATTGAAAACGCCAACCTGCTCGAGCGCGAAGATGTTTTTGATGCCCTGAAAGAAGCCCGCGACCAGGGTGCTTTTATTTTTTGGAACCATCCGGGATGGGAGAGGCAACAACCCGACACAACGCTTTGGTGGGATGAGCATACCCGCTTGTTGCGGAATGATTTGCTGCACGGAATAGAAGTTTATAATTATAAAGAACATTACCCGGAAGCCATCGACTGGGCCCGGGAAAAACGGCTGACTGTATTATCCAATACCGATATTCACGAACCTGTTGGGATGACTTACGAAATTGAAAAGAAACACCGTCCAATGACCCTCGTTTTTGCCCGAAGCCGAACCGAAGGAGGCATCAGGGATGCGTTGTTTAGCCGCCGTACGGCAGCATTTTTTAACAATACACTGGTGGGAAGTGCCGGTTTGCTGGAGCCTTTGTTTTTTGCTTCGCTGAAAATTGATAACTCTCCGGCGAAACTGAGGGATGGTGAGTCCAGAAGAATTGAGATTGAAAATAATTCCGACATCGATTATGAGCTGGAACTCGTCCAGCCTGCTGTGGGTTTTGATGCACCGGCTTCGGTTGTTTTAAAAGCACGCCGGGTTACCCCTTTGGTACTAAACGGGAATTCGGGCCAGCTAACTGATATGGATGAGTTAAAAGTATATTACAAAGTGAATAATTTATGGGTTAGCTCAACAGAAGCGCTGGTGGTAACCTTCTCATTTGCCAATCAATAAACCACCGGGTCCAAAAAGGAAAATCAAATGACCATAGACAGGAAAGTAACCCCGTTAAAGGAATATACCCTGACGGGAAATAGTGAGATATCACCCGGGGTCCATCTTATTTCGTTTCAACGCCCTTTTGAATTTATCCCCGGGCAAGCGGTTAAAATAGGACTCGATTACAACCATCCGCCGCGTATTTACAGTCTTTGCAGCGGAGCAGGAGAAGAAGAAGCAACCATTCTTTTTAATATTAAACAGGGAGGGCTGCTGACACCCCGGCTGGCTGCGCTGGTGCCGGGCGAAAAGATACTGGTTTCCGAACCTTACGGCAGTTTCCGGGGGACTCCGGAGCCCGCCTGGTGGATTGCCACCGGTACCGGAATTGCCCCGTTTTACAGCATGTTCCGTTCGGGGCTGGGGAAGAATAAAAAACTGATACACGGGGTAAGCTACTTAAACCAGTTTTATTTTGAAGATGACCTGGAATGGGGACTGAAGGAAAATTACATCCGTTGCTGCTCCCGCGAATCGTCGTGCAATACCTATCCCGGAAGGGTAACCGATTATCTGTCGGCGTTGGAAGAACTGCCGGATGTGAAGTATTTTCTTTGCGGCAATGCACTGATGGTGGTCGAAGTACGCGATTTGTTAATTTCAAAGGGCATCCCGTTTGAAAACATCATAGCCGAAATCTATTTTTAAAAAGACTAGCATTTTTACCGCCCATTCTGTAATTTTCTGCCAAATTATTTACTTATTTTGAACCAGTTGAATCACATTAATAAATTACTACGATGAAAAAATCAGTTGTTACCTTTTTTGCCATTCTTTTTATGGCAACGCTGAGCGCAAATGCACAAACATTGCAGGAAGTACTCGACAATCACTTTAAAGCCATTGGCCAGGAAACTTTGCTTGAAAAAGAATCTTACTCGGTCAATGCAACCGTGGAACAAATGGGCATCGAAATTCCGATGGATATGAAAGTGAAACGCCCCGGGAAATTCAGGATGGAAATGGAGATGCAGGGGCAAACAATGGTTCAGGCATACGATGGGGAAAAGGGTTGGATGATTGCCCCCTGGTTGAGTTCTGAACCGCAGGATTTATCGGGGGCCGAACTGGACCAGGCCATCGATCAGGCCAATATTGACGGCGAATTGTATAATTATGAAGAAAAAGGGTTTACTGCCGAACTGACCGGGAAAGAAGATGTGGACGGGATTGAAATGTTCAATATTAAACTGACCGGGAAAGAAGGGGACGTAAAAAATTATTTTATCGATACCGATGAGTATTTCGTACGGAAAGTGAAGGCTAAGGTGAGCGCACAAGGACAGGAAGTGGAAGTGGAACAAATTATGAACGAATATAAAAACATTGACGGGGTAATGATGGCCACAAAGATTGAATCGAAAACACCCATGGGCACTGCCAATATTGTTTTTGACGAAATTAAATTCGGGGAAGACTTTGATGATGCGATTTTTGCCAAACCGTGAAGAAAGGCTACATCGTCATATCAGTTTGTGTTGCAATTTCAAAAACCCGGTCGGGCAGATCATTTACATCAAAAATAGTATCCAGAATATTTCGTTTAGCCAGTTTTTGAAAGACGGGGTCTTGTTTTATTTTTTTACTGAATATAAACTGCAATCCGGTAACAGAAGACTCTCTGCTGTTTGTTAATGTTCCATTTTTAACTTCTATGGGTGAAACTATCACAA
>CAYRBS010000011.1:20651-23729 GCA_964422335.1 uncultured Mariniphaga sp.
TTTAATATTACTAACAATGAAAAAATTATTTGTAACATTTGTTGTGGCAGCCTTCATTTTTGGAAGTGTAGCTGCAAAGGAGAACAAGATTCCCCTGATCGGATCGAAGGCTCCCTCGTTTACCACTCAATCAACCAATGGGAAAATTTCCTTCCCTGAAAGTTTTGGCACCAGCTGGAAAATTCTTTTCAGCCATCCGCAGGATTTTACACCGGTTTGCACTTCAGAGCTGCTTGAGCTCGCCTACCTGCAAAACGATTTTGAAAAAATGGACATAAAAGTGGCTGTTATTTCAACAGATGAGCTGAAAATCCATCACCTGTGGAAAGCACATCTTGAAGAGCTGGATTACAAAAACAGGGGCAAACAAAAAATAACTTTTCCGATTCTTGAGGATACAGAAGCCAAGGCATCCAAATTATATGGTATGCTTCATGAGCCGGTAAGTTCGAACAAAGATATCCGGGGTGTGTTTATCATCGATTCAGGGAATATCATACGGTCTGTTAATTTCTATCCCATGGAAATTGGCCGTAATATCGATGAAATTGTAAGAACAATTGAAGCGCTGAAAATGGCAGACAATGAAAAAGTTTTTACCCCTGCCAACTGGAACAGCGGAGACGATGTGTTAATGCCGCATTTTCCATATACTGCAGAACAGGTTAAAGCCGATCCCTTGGTAAAGGAAGGGTACTATAGTATTGGCAACCGGCTTTGGTTTAAAAAAATGAATAAATAATTCATTACGGTAACCGAAGAGAAAAAACAGGCTGTCCCAAAAGCAAAAAGCTGCATTATAGTCACTTGCAGTCTGATTCGTTTTTGGGACAGCCTTTTTTTATTTTTTATTGCTCCGGTGTAAGTCGCAATACTTTTCCAGGATTGTTCAGCACCACGTAAATGGCTCCGTCGGGGCCGGTAGAAACATCGCGTACGCGCCCGGCACCTTTTAGAATTACCTGCTCGTGAACCACGCGGTCTTCTTCAATTTGCAACAACCTCACTTCTTCATATTTCAGCGCACCTACCAATAGCCTGTTTTTCCATTTTTCAAACAGGTCGCCGGTATAAAAATCGAGGCCGCAAACGGCCAGTGACGGGTTCCAGTAAAAATTGGGCTGTTCCATTCCCGGCATGTGGGTTAAGTCGGTAATTACAGAACCATTGTAATTTTTGCCGTAAGTAATGGTTTCCCAGCCATAATTTTTGCCGGCTTCAATCAGGTTCAGTTCGTCGCCGCCCATGGGCCCGTGCTCGGTCGTCCAGAGTTTCCCGGTTTCGGGATGGATGGCCATTCCCTGTATGTTTCGGTTTCCCAGGCTGAAGAGCGATTGCATGGCCTCTTCATCGTAAAGAAAAGGATTGTTTCCCGGGATACTGCCGTCTTTATGAATCCGGTGCACTTTCCCGTTGGGGAGTGAAAAATCCTGTGCCTGATGGCCTGCGCCCCGGTCGCCGATGGCAAAATAGAGGTGATCCCACGGATCGAAAACAATCCGGCATCCATAGTGATGCCTCGTTGTACGATAGGTTTCAGGAGGTGCTTCAAAAAGCAGTTCTTCGTTTGTCCAGGTGTTATTGTCAATTTTGCCGCGAACCAGTCGCGTCATGGCGGGAGGACGGTCTTCGTTTGTATTTTCGAGAACATGACTGTAAGCGAGGTAAATCCAGCCATTTTGGTCATAATTGGGATCAACAGCTACATCCAGCAAGCCCCCCTGTCCTTCATGAAGAACTTTGGGTGTATTTTTAACCGGTTCAGACTGGAGAGCCCCGTTTTTTACCACCCTCAAACGGCCCGGGCGTTCGGTTATCAGAGCGGTGTTTTTATCCAGGAAGTCGATAGCCCATGGAATTTCCAGTCCGTCGGCAAACGTTTCTGCCTCCATAAAATAATCCATGGTTTCAAGGGTTTCAGGAGTTGGCGGTTTTTCAACGCCCTCTTCTTCCTCTGCGGTGCGGATGTATTGCACCACTGAGCGAATTTCTTCATCGGAAAGGGATCTTTCGTAGGAGGGCATTCCGAGGTGCGGAATTCCATGTTTGATGTTGCGGGTAACATACCCGTCTTCCGCTCCAAACTGCCATACGCCATCGATAAGGCTGGTGGCGTTTCCTCCGTCTAAGTCGGTGCCATGGCACTGCGCACAATATTGCTGATACAATGCCTCGCCATCGGGCTGGGCCTGGCTTTTAAATACGAACACCAGAATTAACATAAGAAGGAAATTGATTTTTTTGGTTTTTTGAAAGAATGATTTCATATGCTGATGATTTTAATTATATATTCAATATACAAAAAATCAGGCAGAAAAAAGTTCAGTTTTATTGAACAAAAACACAATATTTTTTGATACAGTCCCAGGGAAAATCCTGTTAAGGCTTGTTTTGCCTGTACTCTGAGCCGTTATTTTGCAGGATATTCAAGTAAAAAAGTACCGTAACGATTTTGTTATTTTTAGGCTACTTTATTCAAGAAACTTTATAAGAGTTTTTCCCCAGATAGTATAGCCTTTTTTGTTCATGTGCAGGCCGTCGTCAATAAAAATATCTTCATAAACCTCTCCGTTTTCTGCAAGCATTGAATGCCAGACATCAGCAAACTCCAGGTTTTCTTTCCGGTTGCAATATCTTTCCAGACGGCGGTTTAACCGTTCATATTTCTTTTTCAGGTGCTTTCTTGCAATGCTGGGTTTTGGTGAAATAAATATAACTTTTGTTTCAGGGAAATCCTCCTTCAGCCTTTTATGTAGTTTTTTTGCATGACGTTTAATTTTTCCGGGGCGTTTATTGCCGGCAATGTCATTATCACCTTCATAAATAAAAAGAATTTCGGGATTGTATTTTTTAATGAGCTGGTCGTAAAAATAAATCAAGTCGCTGAAGTGTGAACCGCCGAAACCGTTGTTAATCACATTGTATTCAGGGAAATAATCCGCTACATCCTTCCACATTCTCACGCTGGAACTTCCGGTAAAAAGCACAAGTTTTTTGCCGGAATCAAATTGATGATCTTTTTGAACGAGTTCTTCTATCTGCGATTTAAACCTGTTGGGATCCTGTGCATTCAGGTTG
>CAYRBS010000012.1:0-8591 GCA_964422335.1 uncultured Mariniphaga sp.
TACCTGCTTCTGTAGAACGAAACCGAAACTTCCGGCCCGGGCAACACAAACGTATCGTTTGCAGCAATTCGCCACGAAAAAGCCAAATCCATCCGGTAACTGGAACTTAGTTGCGAGTAGTAATTTACGTAAGGAATAAAATTATGGCGAACAGGCCCCAAATCGTCGATGCCGTTTACTTTCATGCCCGGAACATATTTCAACCCAAAACTGTATTCTGATCGCAGGTTCGGGTACCAGCTCCAGCCCAATGTCGATTCAAGTAAAATCCAATCGTGGTCTTTATAGCTGTTATAATTCAGATTGGCACCCAGGCTCCGGTGCCACTGGGTACTAATGTACTTTTCATTTTCATACTGAGCGTAACCTCCAAAAATAAAATCGGGTTCCCGGTTGAAATAATTAAAAAACGGGCCAATGCCAAAGCGCGAACCGCTGAAACGCGGGCGAAATTCTGTCAGTTCCCATTCGTCAAGTGCATCGGCAGGGGCCTCCAGCAACATATTCTGGCGAAGAAAATTAACAAACTGTTCCAGTTCATTTTTGGCTGAATGGCCTGCACGTGCATTTCGACGGTGTTTTATCCTGCCAATTTCGCGTGCTGCCCGGGAAATTTCCTCTACAGAAAACAAACGCCCCGGGTAAAATTTTTCAAGGAACCAGGCGGATGCCATATAATGGTTTACCGGATTAAACCGACCTGTTCCCCAACCGGCCTTCGCCTGAAAACCATACCTGAACTTGGTTTTCTGGGCAATTTCATCGTAATGATTACTCACCTGGTTCGAATCAACCAGGGTACCCTCTGCATTTTGTTGATACCAGTCGTAACGGCCCCATGCGTTCATGCTCACCAGGGTAAAGCTCCGCTCGTCGTAATAAAACCGGCCTGAATAATTGGCAGCCGCTTTTCCCCGCAGTCCTGCCAGTTTATGACTGGCATCGATGGCCTGTGTGGACGAACTGTCGATAAAACTGCCCTTTCCCATGAATGGCCCTGCTTCCAGTAGATAATTCCATTGTTCCGTTTTAAAGGAAAGGTAGTTCCAGTTCCGGTTCTCCCAACGGAATTTGGCAGCCCCCGCCTTCAATTCTTCATATTCGCGTGAAAAACTGGTCCGCAGTTCTTCCCGTTCACTGTTAAAATCAAATACCAATCCCTTGTTTAGTTCTTTTTTACTGAATGAAAACAAGTCGGTACTTCCGTTATTTTCCTGGGCAGTTGTTCCGTTAAAAAACACCGGTAACCCCGCAGCGATTAAAAACAAAACAAGACGTATTTTATTTTTTTTCATTTTTCAGCCATTCAATTTGTCCCAAAGTAACGATTCTTTAAGCAACATAAAACACCGCGGGGTTAATAAAAGTTAAGCCGATATATATTTTTAACCGTGGGATATTACTATTTTGCGGAGGTAAAAACCTTTGGTTACTTTTGTAACGAAACTAATATCATAAAAAATGTCGGTACACAGCGAAGTAAGGAAAGTTACCACCCATCGCTTGTCGGAAATGAAGCTGCGGGGTGAAAAAATTGCCATGCTCACATCTTATGATTTCAGCATGGCCAGCCTGGTTGACGAAGCAGGCATTGATGTAGTACTGGTGGGCGATTCGGCCTCGAATGTAATGGCAGGTCATGAAACCACACTTCCCATTACGCTCGACCAGATGATTTATCACGGAGCCTCGGTGGTCAGGGGTGTTAAACGTGCATTGGTGGTGGTTGATTTGCCATTTGGCACTTACCAGGGTAATTCGCGTGAAGCATTAAATTCGGCGATTCGCATCATGAAAGAAACAGCTGCCGATGCAGTTAAACTTGAGGGCGGGCTGGAGGTTATCGAATCGGTACATCGTATTTTGTCAGCTGGAATTCCGGTAATGGGTCACCTGGGATTGATGCCTCAATCGATCCATAAATTTGGCACCTATACCGTGCGCGCCAAAGAAGAAGCCGAAGCTGAAAAATTGCTTAGCGATGCCAAATTGCTTGAAGATGCAGGCTGCTTTGCGGTTGTACTGGAGAAAATTCCTGCCAAACTGGGTGGGCATGTTGCCAGCGAACTGAAAATTCCAATAATTGGTATTGGTGCCGGCGATGCTGTTGACGGCCAGGTGCTGGTAATTCACGATATGCTTGGGATTACACAGCAATTTTCGCCCCGGTTCCTGCGCAGGTATCACAACCTTGCTGCCGAAATAAAAGGGGCTGTTGGAAATTATATACAGGATGTGAAATCGCTCGATTTCCCCAGTGGAAAAGAACAATACTAAAAGGGTTAGCTAACGGAAAGCAGAAAATAAACCGGCAAAAAATTGTATTGTGCAGATACTTTACGAAGACAACCATATAATTGCTGTGAATAAAGCCTGTGGCGAGCTGGTGCAGTCGGACATTACCGACGAACGCACCATTGTTGACGACGTGAAAGACTACCTGAAAGTAAAATACAACAAACCAGGCAATGTTTTTGTCGGGTTGCCGCACCGCCTCGATCGACCTACCAGCGGAGTGGTGCTTATGGCCAAAACAGGCAAGGCACTTGAACGGCTTAACAAATTATTCCAGCAAAGGGGAGAAATAAAAAAAACTTACTGGGCTGTGGTTAACAAGCGACCGCCAAAATACTCGGATACCCTGGAACATTACCTGAGAAAAAACACCGAAAAGAATAAAAGTTTTGCTTACCCCAAACCTATTCCCGGGTCAAAATTTGCCCGTTTGTCTTATCGCCATGTGGCCAGTATAAAACGGTACCATCTTTTAGAAATAGAATTACTTACCGGGAGGCACCATCAAATAAGGGTTCAGTTGGGTACTCAGAACATGCGCATAAAAGGCGATTTGAAATACGGGTTCCCGCGGTCGAACAAAAATAAAGGCATCCATTTGCATGCCCGTAAACTGGAGTTTATCCACCCGGTGAAAAAAGCGCCGGTGGCCATTATTGCCGATCCGCCCGATGACATCCTGTGGAACGAATTTTTGAAACTCTTCAGGGAGAATCAGTTTAGTCCAGTGATTCCGGTTTAAATGCAAACGGTAATAAGTTTGCCACCCCCTCAAAAACCTGGATTTTTTTCTTTCCTTCCAGTACAATCCGAACAGGCTTTCTGAACCGGACTTCCGTTTCCATCATTACCTGGCGGCAAGATCCACATGGTTTTACCGGTTCTTCAACCATCCCGGTGGAATTTGCAGCCGTTACGGCTATTGTTTTAATCCCCACATCAGGAAATGTGGCATTGGCATAAAAAAGGGCGACCCGTTCAGCACACATCCCGGTAGTATATGCTGCGTTTTCCTGGTTGTTTCCTGAAATAATTTCTCCATTTTCCAAAAGAACTGCCGCTCCCACACTAAAACCCGAATAGGGCGCATACGCTTTTTGGGCAGCATCGCGGGCACTTAGCAGCAGTTGCTGATCGCCGGAAGGCAAATCCCAAATCGTATTGTATTCATATACGAAAATCCGTAATTCTTTCGTTCGCATTTTAATGAATTTGTTTAATAGTGCAATATTATGAAAAAAGTATCTCCCAAAACTACGGGCAAAGGGAATAATGCAGGTAATTCACGTGAATATGTTAATAAAATTTTACAGGAATTGCTTTTAAGATGGCAGAAGAATTTATTTTTAGCCAAAATTCCGGAAAACAGGTAAAAATGAAACAACTGCTTTTGTTCATTCTATTTTTAACAATAAACTTTGCTGGCTACGCACAGCAAGCGCGGCGTAATTACATTCTGCAATACCAGAAGTTAGCCATCGAAGAAATGGGCCGCAGCGGTATTCCTGCCAGTATAAAAATGGCACAGGCCTGTCTCGAGTCGCGAAACGGGGAAAGTGAACTTTCCGTAAAATCGAACAACCACTTCGGGATAAAATGTAAACGGGGATGGAGAGGCCAAAAAGTATATTACGATGACGATGCAAGAGATGAATGTTTTAGAAAATATAAATCGATACAGGATTCATACATCGACCATTCCAACTTTTTAATGTCGAATCCGCGTTACGCATTTTTATTTCAGCTGGCTCCCGACGATTATGTTGGTTGGGCAAAAGGGCTGAAACAGGCAGGTTATGCCACGGCAAGCCATTACGACAAAACACTTATAAGAATTATCGAAGAAAACAAACTTTACCGCCTCGACAACCAACAGGCTATTGGCCCCATGATGGCCCAGGGAGGCAGGCAGCAGTTCAACAATGGGGTGTCGGGCAGGGTTAGCATTAATCCGTTCCGGTCGCATGAAGTAAAAAGTATTAACAACCTCGACGCCGTAGTGGCCAGGGAGGGGGATACTTATGAAATACTGGCACAGGAATTAGACATGAAAGCCTGGGAAATCTATAAATTTAACGAACAGCCCGAAGGGTACAAACCACAGCCCAACGAGGTGGTTTATATTGAATCGAAACGCCGCAGGGCCGCACGGAATCATCAGACCCACAAAGTGGTTGAAGGCGAGTCGATGCATTATATTTCACAGATGTATGGAATCCGGTTGAAGCCCCTTTACCGGCGAAACAGGATGGATCCCGGCCAGCAACCCAATCCCGGAGATGTGGTTTACCTGAGAAAAAGGAAACCGGCTAACTAGAATTTTGTCTCGAAAACCGGTAAAAAAAATAACGCAACAAAACCCGGTCGGCAAAAAGTACAAACAAGCCAAGAATATTCAATCCGGCTACCAGCCACAAATTATTCATTAGAAAATTTTGCCATTCCTGCCAGTTGGCGCCCAGCCAGATAAATGCCATAGCTATCGTCACGGCAGCAACTCCGGTAATGGTTCCCAGGTAAATAAAAAATTCTTTCTACCTTTAAAACATGGCAAGGGAGAAAGTTATCATCAGAAGCAGTCTTCAATTTATTAAAAAACTCCTGCTGTCCCTGCTAACGGCAGTAGCGTTTTACCTGGTTTGTGCCTTGCTTTTTTCCCTGCTGCCCACACACCCGCCTAATCAAAACTGCTCCGCCCGGCACGAAATTTTTATCGCCTCCAACGGCGTCCACCTCGACCTTATTTTACCTGTTGAAAGTATTGAGCCCCAATTTTTGCAAGAACTCGGTTTGCCCGCCGGAACCAAATTTGTCGCTTTTGGGTGGGGCGACAAAGATTTCTATATTCACACACCCGAGTGGTCCGACCTCACATTTCCCGTTGCCTTCAAAGCACTGTTCCTGAAAAGTGAAACGGCCATGCACGTAACCAGGCTTCCCGGTTCCTCTTCATCGTGGAAAAGGGTGCGGTTATGCGACTGGCAATTAAATAATATGAACCGTTACATTAAAAAGTCGTTTAAAAGAGATACAGAAAAAAATTTAATAAAAATGGAATTTGGAGGTTACAGCCGTTACGATTCATTTTACCTAAGCAAAGGCAGTTTTTCTCTGTTTAATACCTGTAACATTTGGGTAAACAAAGCGTTAAAAGAGGTGGAAATAAAAACATCGGTATGGTCGCCTTTTGATTTCGGAGTGTTATACCATTTAAAATAAAAAATATGAATGTTGCAGTAATCGATTTGGGGACAAATACCTGCAACCTTTTGATAGTGGAGGTGGTAAAAGCAGGTTTTAATATCCTTCATCAAAGCAAACTACTTGTTCAGCTGGGCGACGATAAAATAAGGAATAATCAGATAAGCCCGGCAGCTACAAAAAGGGCTGTGGATGCACTTTTGCAACAGCAGAAAACCATTGAACAATTTAAGGCTGAAAAAGTAAAGGTTGTCGTCACTTCCGCCGTTCGGTCGGCGGAAAATAAAATAGAATTCCTGGAGAAAATAAGCAGCTGTTCAGGCTGGGTTACCAGGGTTGTTTCGGGCGAACGGGAGGCCGGATTAATTTTCAAAGGGGTTTTACTTGCACTGCAGGGGTTGAAAAATCCAGCGGTTATTTTAGATATTGGAGGTGGCAGCAACGAACTGATAGTAGCGCATGACAGGGAAATACTCTGGAAAGAAAGTCAGCCCACAGGTATGGCACGCGTTATCAACCGGTTTGCCCTTTCCGATCCGCTAAAGCCGGACGAACTTCAAATTCTGCAAAACTTTTTTTCGGAGCAGCACCACGAGGCATTTCTGCAATGCAAAAAAAGAAATGTAGGTACCCTCATTGGTTGCTCGGGCTCTTTTGATACCATTGCCGACATTATTGACCGCATAAATCCCGGCGAAAAACAGCGTCGCCGGAATGAGATTGCTTTACCTGAATTTTTCAGGGTTTATAAACACCTCGTTGGATCGACCCGCGAACAACGATTAAAAATTAAAGGCATGGACAATGTAAGGGTTGACCTGATTGTTCCGGCCATGGTTTTTATTGCACAACTGATCTCCGAAACCGGTATCTCCAATATTATTCAAACCGATTTTGCATTGCGCGAAGGTGTATTGGCAGAGATGATGGAGGCATAAAATACGGACGTGAATTTTACGGGGCATGGCAAAATGCGCAGTAAGCGCTCCTTTATCTCAGTAGTCCTTCTGCTATCAGAAATAACATCATAAATAAATACAGGAAATTCAGTTTATAGAAAGCGGGAAGTACCTTAAATTTTTTTGAAAAAAAAACGGAACGGGTGAGTGAAACAAGCAGGTAAATAATGTAAATAAGGAGTAAAAAAAGGATAACGCGGTTTGAAAAAACAAAAATGAGCACCAGCAGTGCCGAAGCAACAGTGGTAAGCACCCACGTGAAAGTAATACGTTTGATTTGGATTTCAGTAAAAATATCGGTGAGACTGGGAAGGCCCGCCAGTTTATACTGATCGCCAAACAGCATCAGCAGCAGCCAGAAATGGGGAATCTGGCCGATAAAAAAGAAAGTTGCCACTACCAAAATGGGTTCCGAAAAAAGTTCGCCACCGGCGGCTGTCCATCCGATTACCGGGGGCAGCGCCCCCACCATGGAACCGGGAATAACGGCAAAAGCAGTCACTTTTTTGAGCGGTGTATAAACCAAATTGTAAAAAAACAGGGTTACCCAGCTTAATATCAGAGCAATTAACGGATTGGTAAAAATCAGTACCAGCGAACCGGCAACGAGGTAACTCAAAACAATTAAAAGTCCCTGGGCTGAACTTATTTTTCCGGATGGCAGCGGACGTGTTTTCGTTCGGGGCATTTGACTGTCGATTTTACGTTCCTGCCAGTGGTTTAATGCCCCCGAACCGCATGACATGAGAAAAACCCCCAGCCCCATCATCCACCCCTGAAAATTAAGGTTCCCCGCAAACAATACATATCCGGCAATAGCTGATAATGCAACAGGCAGGGAGATGCGTACTTTGCCCAATTCAAAAATAATTTTCAGCAGTGATTTCAAATCGGTTAATTCAGTGTTTTGAGGTATTCAATAATATACTCGATGTCTTCTTCGGATAGCTGGCCTTCGTATGAAAGCATAAGGCCTTTGTTGAACCCTTCCACAACATCGGCATCGGGGTCGTAAATGGAACTTCGTATATACTCTTCGTCCACTGTTACCTGGCGTTCCTCTCCATCAGTAACCACAGTATGCTCCGCATCCCAAATTCCTTTAAACGATGGCCCTACCAGTTTTGAACCGTCGAGCGAATGGCAGGCAAAACAACCGATATTTTGCATAATACGCCGGCCCGTTGCCGTTGCCGACTCCACATCGTTGGAGGCTACCTGCGTTGTGTCGGTCATCCACGATTGGAAAGCGGTGTCTTCCATTACTTTCACATAAGAGTACATATAGGAGTGTTCCAGTCCGCAATATTCAGCACAGTACAATTCGAAAGTCCCTTCTTGCTGAGGTTCGAACCACATAAAATTATCGGTTTTTTCGGGCACCATGTCCTGTTTTACCCTGAACGCCGGAATGTATAAACTATGCAGCACATCCATTGCTACCAGGTTCAGTTTTACCGGTTGATCCTTGGGCAGAAAAAGTGTATCGGTACGTTTGCCATTGTCGTATTCAAACATAAAATTCCACATACGCCCGTAAACGGTTACTTCCATCGCATCATCCGGCACCTTTGTCATGGGTTTCCAACCTGCCCAGCCGTAATAAAACATCAGCATGGTAATTAAAAACGGGATAACGGTCCAAATAATTTCGAGGGTGGTACTTCCCTTAATCTGTGTGGGTTTTGGATTTCTTTTCTTGTTATACTTGTAGGTGAAAACCAACATTAAAATGGTTAGCGAAATAAGAAAGAAAAAAGAAATTCCGAGGGTTACCAAAAATGCAGTATCAACCCCCTTCACAAAATTGGATGCTTGTGTAATTTCCGAACTATACATGGTTTTTTTTATCTGTATAAATAATCAATAAAAGTAACGACTATGGTAACAACAAAAACGGCAAAAACAAAAATCACCATTAAAACAATGTAAGGTTTGTCGTATTTAAGGTGCATAAACCAGGTTAATACCAGGTACGATTTAACGGTTGCAAAAGCCAGTGCCCCGGCAACGGTCAGGCTGCCCAATTCGATTCCGGTAATGGCAACAGATAAAAGGGTTAGTGCGATCAGCCCAATCAGTACCAGTACATAAACCCGGTATGGCACAATATGATGTTTTTCATTCTCCATGGTA
>CAYRBS010000012.1:8691-23337 GCA_964422335.1 uncultured Mariniphaga sp.
CGTCACACCGGTAAGCAGCAAAGTAAACGGTTTATTCTTTTTTTGCAGTGCCGTGGTGGACATTGCAATCGTCATACTGCTTACCAGCAGGATGATGGTGTTTACTGCACCCACAAACGTGTCCAGTTCTTCGGCAGCTAACTGAAACGCATCGTGGTTCAGGTACCGGTACACCGAATAAATGACGAAAAGCACCCCAAAAAGCAGCAGCTCGGTAAAAATAAAAAGCCACATGCCTATTTTTGAGGATTCAGCGTCGTAATGGTCATGAACTACTTGTTTTGCCTGTTCCATTCGTTATTTGGTATTAGTAATTGTAAGGTCCGTCATCTTCGCCTATTTCGGGGATTTCTTCAAAGTTTTCAAGCGGCGGTGGCGATGTTACTGTCCATTCAAGTGTCTTTCCGTGCCAGGGGTTCATTTCGGCTTTCGGGCCGTTGCGGGCAGAACGCACCAGGTTCACAATAATAATTATTAAGCCGGTTGCCAGAATCCATGAACCGAAGGTACTAAGAATATTTCCGCCATGAAACTCCTCCAGGTAATCGTAATACCTGCGGGGCATTCCCATCATTCCCAGGTAAAACATGGGGGAATAGAGGGTTAAAAATCCAATGAAAAAAACAATCCAGCCGGTGTTTGCCCAGGCTTTGTCGTACATGCGGCCAAAAATTTTGGGAAACCAGTAGTGTATGGCAGCAAAGAATGCAAACCCGGTACCGCCAAATACAATGTAGTGGAAATGGGCCACGACAAATGCCGTATCGTGAACATAGATATTAGCTGCCAGTGCTCCCAGCACCAATCCGCTTAAACCGCCAATCATAAAAACAAAAATGAACGAAATGGCCCAGTAAAAAGGTGTTTGAACATTGATCGATCCTTTGTACATCGTGGAAATCCAGTTAAACACTTTAATGGCGCTGGGTATGGCCACCAGGAAGGTAAGCAGCGAAAAATAATATTGTGCGGTACCGCTCATTCCGGCAGTAAACATGTGATGCCCCCAAACGAGGTAACCCACAAATGCGATAGCCATGGTAGAAGCAATAATGGCTTTGTACCCAAAAATATGTTTTTGTGAGAAAGTTGGAATAATTTCAGAAATGGCACCCATTGCCGGAAGGATCATAATGTAAACCGCCGGATGGGAATAAATCCAGAACAGGTGTTGGTATAAAATGGGGTCCCCGCCCATTGCCGGGTCGAATACGCCCACGCCAAACAAACGTTCCAGCGCCAGCAATACCAGGGTAATCCCAATAACGGGAGTAGCCAGTAACTGTATCCATGCCGTGCCATAGAGGGTCCATACAAAAAGCGGAAGCTTGGGCCATTTCAGCCCCGGGCAGCGCATCCGGTGGATAGTCACCAAAAAGTTAAGGCCGGTTAAAATGGATGAAAGCCCCAATACGAACGCCCCGAAAATAGCGGGAAGTAAATTGGTGCCCGATTTAAAACTGTAAGGGGCGTAAAAGGTCCATCCGGTGTCGGGTGGGCCGGAGCCGAACATTAATGCTGCCAAAACCAGGAATATACCGGTTATAAAAAACCACCACGAAAGCAGGTTGAGTTTCGGGAAGGCCACATCTTTGGCGCCAATCATAAGTGGTAACATAAAGTTGCCAAAAACAGCCGGCAATCCGGGGATTACCACCATAAAAATCATGATAACCCCGTGAACGGTGAAAGTGGCATTGTAATCCTGGGCATCCATAATGGTTTTGCCCGGCGCCAGCAACTCAAATTTCATGGCCAGCCCCAGTAAAGCGCCCACCGTAAACATAATTCCCATGGTATAGAGGTACAGTAATCCAATCCGTTTATGGTCGGTTGAAAAAATCCAGCCCGCCAATCCTTTGTACTTTCCTTTATACTTCAGGTAGTTTGCTTCATTTGCATTGGTTGTAGAATTCATTGTATTAAAGTTGTTTATTTTTTATGTAAGGTACCCACAGAATCCGTTTTGTAAAAAAATAAATTATTTATTAATCCTGCTGTTTGGCAAATTTTTGTCATGCCGTTATCATATTGTTGTTTAGATACTGTTTCTTTTCGGTTTGAAAACCAAATATAATAATAAAACAGTTGCAAAAAACATTATCATAATCCCCCCTAACTTGGTAATGTTTAAAACATATGCTTGTCCTGCCGGATCGTAGGTGTAGCAAAACCTTAAAACTTTGTTGAGGGTGGGGCCCGACTCCCCTTTGGATGCTTCCACAATGGCCATTTTCCACTCAAAAGGTAAAAAATGCATCCCGTTCAGGTAGCGGGTAATTTTTTCATCGGGGCTAACCACTGTTAACGATGCGGCGTGCAAAAAATCATTCCCGGTTTTTTTGTACCTGAAACCGGTGGCGCTGGTAATCCGTTCGATGCTTGCGCTGTCACTCACGAAAAAGTGCCATCCGTTTTCAGCTTCTTTTGCTTTTGAGTCTGACAACAGCCCCAGGTAATTGGTTTTTTTACGGATTCCCAGGTCAATCGTTTCACTCGGGTCGAAGCTAATGGTTAATACCTGGTAATCTTCGCCGGGTACCAGCTCCGATTTGTCCATTACCCCGGCAACTGCTTCCATTAGCGGACTGCAAATTCCCGGGCATCGGTAATATACAAAATTCAGGATGGTGGGTTTGTCAATCATGTCGGACAACCATACCTGTTCCCCCTGTTCGTTTATGAGCGAAATACTGTCGGGAAGGAATTCGTCGAGATGTTCGACAACTCCAATTTCCGTATCATCGTTGGCAACTCCGGCCGGGTCAACAACTTCCTGACCCCTGGCTCCGAATGCAAACAAAAGAAACAACCCAAACAGATTCAGCTTCCGGATATTTTTTAAAAAATATGCTTTCATAAAAATCGTTCCTTTCAAAATAACTGTAAGCCTAAAACTTTTTCACTTAAACAAACCATCAAGTTCAACGAAAGTTTAGGGGAACAAAAAAAAATTAACAGATATTGCAAGATGAGGTTGTTTCAATAGAAAAAAGCCGGGTTAGCACCGAATGGCGGCATTTCGGGAGGAATGGCCGGAGAAAGACATATTCTTCTAAGCAGCAGGGAGGTATTTAAATCAAAATTGCCAAAACACACCTTCACCGGTATGTTTTGGCAAATTTTGGAAACATTATTTGATTTTTGCCGGTTTAATTTCCAGCATCAGGTATTTTTTCGGGATAATTTCATCTTTTTTTACATTTACTTTCACTATTACCCCGTCGAACGGCATCCGCACCTGGTTTTGCATTTTCATTGCCTCAAGCAGGAGCAGTGTTTCGCCTTCTTTTACTTTTTCCCTGGGTTTTACAAAAACATCGATAATGGTTCCCGGGATAAAAGAGTAAATATAGTTCGGGTTGGGTGTTTCCCATCTAACCCGGTTTTCAAATTTCCAGGTATAGGTGGTTTTGTAAACAGTACCCTGAACAACTAAATTTTTGAATTCTTTATCTTTATCTTTTGTCATGCCAGTTTTTTATTTTGTTTAAAACGGAGGGATACCATGCTTTTTGTTCGGAAGAAAAACACTTTTGTTTTCTGAAACCTGGAGGGCATGCAGAATGCGCCCACGTGTTTCGCGCGGTTCAATTACCTCGTCGATGTATCCCTGGGCTGCTGCCACATACGGATTGGCAAATTTTTCCTTGTATTCCTGAATTTTTTGCTGACGAACTTCCTCGGGGTTTTCGGCCTCCGAAATTTCTTTGCGGAAAACAATATTTGCTGCTCCTTCAGGCCCCATAACCGCGATTTCAGCAGTCGGCCAGGCAAAAACAAAATCGGCCCGCAGGTGGCGCGAATTCATGGCAATGTAACCACCGCCATAAGCTTTTCGCAGGATAACGGTAACTTTTGGGACAGTTGCTTCACTGTAGGCGTACAGTATTTTTGCCCCGTGACGGATAACGCCGGCGTGTTCCTGGTCCACCCCGGGAAGATAACCCGGAAGGTCCTCCAGTGTTACAATGGGGATATTAAACGCATTACAATAACGGATAAAACGGGCCGCTTTGTCGGAGCTGTCGGTATCGAGCACACCGGCAAGTACCATAGGCTGGTTTGCTACAAATCCGACGGTATCGCCCTCCATACGGCCAAATCCGATGACGATGTTGGGCGCAAAATTTTCCATTACTTCAAAAAACTCGGAGCTGTCGGACACACTTTTTATAATATCACGGATGTCGTAAGGGATACGCGCATCCACCGGAACGATGTCTTCAATTTTGAGTCCTTTTTTAGGAGGTTTGGGCGGGAACGGCATGGCTTTGGTGCCGTTGTTGCGCGGAATAAAACTGATAAGTTTTTTTATCTGCTCGAAACACTCCAGCTCGCTGGTGGCAAAAAAATGGGCATTTCCGGTAAGTTCAGCATGAACCCTGGCACCACCCAACTCTTCCATGGTAATTTCTTCGCCCAATACCGACTTAATAACGCTGGGCCCGGTAATGAACATTTTCGAGATGTTTTCCACCACAAAAACAAAGTCGGTAAGTGCCGGTGAGTACACGGCGCCTCCTGCGCAGGGCCCCAGTATAACTGAAATTTGCGGGATAACACCTGAGGCCAGTGTATTGCGGAAGAAAATTTCACCATAACCAGCCAGGGAGTTAACCCCTTCCTGGATACGGGCGCCGCCGGAGTCGTTGATTCCGATGAGCGGGACCCGCATTTTCAGGGCATGGTCCATTATTTTGGTGATTTTGCGTGCATGCATCAATCCCAGTGAGCCACCGGCTACGGTAAAGTCCTGGGCAAAAATACAAACCGGCTTGCTGTAAATGGTCCCTGTTCCAATGATTACACCGTCGCCATGCAACACTTTTGAATCCATGCCAAAATCTTTGGCACTGTGCTCCACGAACAGGTCGTATTCATGAAAGGAATTTTTATCCAGGAGGGCCAGGATGCGCTCACGGGCAGTAAGTTTGCCCATTTTTGCCTGTTTTTCGATGGCTTTTACGCCGCCTCCTTTTTGTACCTCCCTTTTCCTTTTCCGAAGGTCAAGAACATTACTTCTTAATGACATAAAGCTTTTTTTAAGTTATAAAATTCCCTTCATCGAAGGGCTTTTTGTTTTCACTAAATTGGGGCAAAATTATAATTTTTTTCAGTTAGCTCCCCGAAATACTCTTTTGGGTTACGTATTTCGCTCAACATTGATTCAACATGTTCGAATTATTATATATTTTGTTAGAATGCTCCAGTTTTTACCTTGCAGCCCATTTGAAAACGAAAAATGCAATAATGCTATATCCCAGGTTAGGAATCCAAACGGCCACCAGGGGAGAGGTGTTTCCACTTATGGCAAAAACCGTGGAAACCTGCTGGAAAAGAATATAGGAGAAACTGAGTAACAAGCCAAGACCGAGGTGAAGCCCCAGTCCGCCTTTAATTTTTCTGGAGGCCAGTCCGGCGCCAATAATGGTAAGAATAAAGGCTGAAAACGGACCGGCAATCCGTTTGTGTCGTTCCAGTTCCCATTCTACTGTGTTTACCCCTCGCATTTTCATCGAGGCGATTTCCTTTTTTAATTCAGGGGTGGTATGATTTTCCATCTGGTTTTTTACCACTTTATAATCCGCGGGGGTCATATTCAGGGTAGTATCCATGCGGTACCCTTTTTCAAATTCTTCGTGGGAGTCGTATATTTTTCTTTTCCACCAATTATTCAAAATCCATTTGCCGCTCTCTTCGTCCCACCGGATGTTGTCGGCAGTAATTTTTTCCACCAGTTTTGAATCTTCGAATCGCTCAAGGGTAAAACGGTAGCCCACGTTGCTGGCATTGAAACTTTGCATGTAAATAAAAACCCCCGGTTCAACCTGGCGGTGAATATTTCGTTCGTTTGAAACCACCTGGCGGTCGTTGTCGATGTAAAACTGCCTGAATTGGTTCATGGTTTCATTGGCCGGGGGAATAACATAATTGCCCAGTGTAAACGAAAAAGCCGCCAATACCAATGCAGAAACCAGGTACGGCCTCATCAGCCTTGCATACGATACCCCGTTGCTTAAAATGGCGATGATTTCGGTGTTGTATGCCATTTTCGAGGTAAAATATATTACGGCAATAAACGTAAACAGCGGGCTGAACAAATTGGCAAAATACGGGATAAAATTCAGGTAATATTCGGAGATAATGGTTCCCCATGAAATATCTTTTGACAAAAATTCATCCAGGTTTTCCGACATATCAAACACAACGGCAATACTGAGAATAAGGGCAATAGCATAAAAAAATGTTCCCAGAAATTTTTTTGTGATATATATGTCTATGGTTTTATAGAACTTCATGCCTTTTTATAACCTTACTTTTAACAATTCCACCATTTCGTTTTTCCAGTTTTTAAAACCACCTTCCTCAATTTTCCGGCGGGCTGTTTTAACCAACCACAAATAAAACGCCAGATTGTGCTGGCTGGCAATTTGGGCCCCCAGCATTTCGTTGGAAATAATCAGATGGCGAAGGTACGCTTTGGAGTATTGATCAACAAACGAACTGCCATTTTCATCGATGGGTGAATGGTCGCTTTCCCATTTTTTATTCCGGATGTTGATAATCCCGTTGGCGGTAAACAACATTCCATTGCGCCCGTTGCGGGTGGGCATAACACAGTCGAACATATCCACTCCCCGGTCTATTGACTCCAAAATGTTCACCGGGGTACCTACCCCCATCAGGTAACGAGGTTTATCTTGGGGCAAACCGGCAGTAACCACCTCCGTTATATTGTACATTACTTCGCTGGGTTCACCTACCGAAAGGCCGCCAATGGCATAGCCGTCGGCATCCAGCGACTTTACATGTTCAACCGCTTGTTTGCGCAGTTCGGGGTACGTACTCCCCTGCACAATGGGGAATAACGATTGTGCATAACCATATCTGGGTGTTGTTTTTTCAAACTGTTCGAAGCAACGGTGCAGCCAGCGCTGGGTTAGTTCCAGCGACTTTTTGGCATACGCGAAATCGGCATCGCCGGGGGTGCATTCGTCGAAAGCCATGATGATATCAGCGCCAATGGAACGTTGGATATCGATCACTTTTTCGGGTGAAAACAGGTGATAGGAACCATCGATGTGTGACTGGAATTTTGCTCCCTCCTCGCTCAGTTTCCGTATATCGCCCAGCGAAAATACCTGGTACCCGCCACTATCGGTTAAAATGGGGCCGTCCCAGCGGTTAAATTTATGCAGTCCGCCGGCTTCCCCGATAATTTTGGTGCCGGGCCGCAGATAAAGGTGGTAGGTGTTTCCTAAAATAATTTGGGCCTGGATGTCATCTTTCAAGTCGCGGGTATGAATTCCCTTAACCGACCCGGCGGTTCCAACCGGCATAAAAATCGGTGTTTCAATTTTTCCGTGCCCGGTGGTAATAATACCTGCCCGTGCCCGGGAGCCATTTTCTGTAGCTGTTAACGTAAAATCCATTGCCCTTTTTTTCAGGGCGCAAATATAGCCATTAAACTTGAATTGAAAGGGAATTTGATTACCTTCAACCTGTTAATAAATTCTAATTTGGTTGTCTGCTCTTTTATGCCCTGAAATTTTGAAATTGAGCCGAATGTTTCCATTTTTGACAAAAAATTTTCCTTTAAATCATCTGAATGCCGGAATCATTTCAAAGTGCCTTAACCTATTTGCAACCATTCCACTGGGTATTGCTGGTGTTTTTCATGCTGCTTTACTTATTACAGGCGGGTTACCTGTTCTTTTTCACCAGGAAGGTTGCATTTATGGAAAAGATTTCCCGCGGAAAACCCAGTCCTTTAACAATCTTGCTTTCTCTCCGGAACGAAGAGGAAAACCTGCGCAAAAACCTGCCTCAGGTACTGGCTGCCGAAAATGGGGAACTTGAGGTGGTGGCCATAGATGATTTTTCGTACGACAACTCACTTACGGTACTCGGTGTCCTGAAAAGGCAACACAGGAACCTCCGGGTTTCTTCACTGAACCAGGAAATCCGCTTTTCGGAAAAAATGGGCCGAAACATTGCATTGAAGGCGGCTCAACACGACTGGGTGATGGTTTTATCGCCGTGTGGGTCGTACATCGTGCCCACCTGGCTTGCAGAAATATCTCACAGGTTGGATTCCCGTTGTGAGGTGGTTGTGAATTATTCCGGTGTAGAGCCCAAAGACACTTTGTTAAATTTGTTGTTCCGGGTTGAATACTTTTTTCAGCAGTTAAAAAGTTTTGGGTTTATCCTGAACGGATTACCATTTATTGTTTCGGAGGATAATGTTGCATTTAAAAAACAGAAGTACTTTGAAGCGGGCGGTTACCGTGAAAAAGTTGCTGAACCTTATGCCAACCTTGAACTGGTGATCAATTCTTTTATGAAAAAAGCAACCACCCGGTTGCATTTATCGGGCGAAACTGTGTTTCAAAAAGGTGGGAACATTTCCAAAAACCGTTTTTTTGAATTGCTAAAGAAGGAGGTGAATTTGAGAAAGTATCTGGGGGGCTGGAAAAGATTTTGTTTGGTTATGAATGATTGGACCAACCTGTTATTTCTTCCCGTAACTGCTCTCGTACTTGTTTACTTGCCCTGGCTCTGGCCGCTTATTGGCGGGCTGTTACTGGTGTTTTCATGGAGCTATTCGTTTATCATAAAAAGAATACTTAACCGCTTGGATGAACGTAAATTATTCTTATCTTCGTTATTGGTTGCTTTGTTGTTACCATATTTTAAGCTGTTTTTTCGTGCAGGATATTACTACCATGATCGAAGAAAAAGATGGAAGAGAAGAAAATGAATTTATCGGAAAAGGCCCGTCAGGACTATGAGCTGGTGCAAAAAGCGCTGGAAGGGGACGAAAAGGCCTTTACCCGGCTTCTGTCGCGCTACAAAGATGCCATCTTTTTTATGTTGCTTAAAATGGTAAATAATCGCAACGATGCTGAAGACCTTACCCTGGAAGCATTTGGAAAAGCATTTAAAAACCTTCATCAATATTCACCCACCTACGCTTTTAGTACGTGGCTTTTTAAAATTGCATCGAACAATTGCATTGATTTTTTACGGCGAAAAAAGGGTACTCGCCTTTCCCTGGAGAGCAATAGCGACCCGGGGGAAAACAGCGAGGCAATAAAACTAAAATCGAAAGAACTTAATCCCGAGGAGAAACTCATCCGGAATCAAAAAGCCATCCTCCTCCACCATATTGTAAGGCAATTGAAACCCCGCTACCGGACACTGGTGGAATTGCGTTATTTTCGCGAATATTCATACGAAGAAATTGCAAAAGAATTAAGTTTGCCCCTTGGCACCGTGAAAGCCCAGTTGTTCCGGGCACGCGAGATGCTTTTTAAACGGATTGAAAACACCGAAATGGGCAGGAGGAACTGATTAAAAAGTATGGATATAATTCACAAATATTTTACCGGGCTAACCCCGCGGCAAATTACTTTGTTTCAACAGTTACAACCGCTTTATGCCGAATGGAATTCAAAAATCAATGTAATTTCGCGGAAAGATTTTGACGCACTTTACGAACGGCACGTTTTACATTCGCTCGCCATTGCAAAATTTATCAGGTTCCGGCCGGGAACCAAAGTTTTAGATGTAGGAACGGGCGGAGGTTTCCCGGGCATTCCGCTGGCTATTTTATTTCCTGAAACCCGGTTTCACCTGGTTGACTCCATCATGAAAAAAATAAAAGTGGTGAATGCAGTAACCGTTAGCCTTGGGCTTGAAAATGTAACAGCGGAGCAAATCAGGGCAGAACAATTGAAGGGGAGGTACGATTTTGTGGTGAGCCGCGCGGTTACCAACCTGCCCGAATTTGCGGGGTGGGTGCAAAAAAACATCTCTCCCAAACAACAAAATGCCATTCCCAACGGAATTCTTTACCTGAAGGGAGGGGACATCAGCGCCGAAATCCGGCCTTTCCGGAATACTGCATTTGTGCAGGACCTGTCCGGCTTTTTCGAAGAAGATTTTTTTCAAACAAAAAAGCTGGTGCATATTCCCATGTAATTCTTTAAATGAACTCGTCGCCAAACGAAACGCCCATTTTCCGGGTTTTGAGGATTAGCGGGTGTTCCGGGTCCACCAGTCGCAGTTTGCCGCCCACTTCGTCGAGCGGTACGGTAGTAAGGTCACCATTTCGGATGGCAACCATGGTATTGTAGCAGCCTTCAGCAATACACCGGGCGGCATAAGCACCATAACGGGTGGCCAGTATCCGGTCCATGGGTGTGGGGCTTCCTCCACGCTGGGTGTACCCCAAAACCGTTTCGCGGGTTTCAATTTCGGTGTAGGTGGTAATCGCTTCTGCAATGTGCGATGCAGCCGATTTGTTTTTGGGATGATCGATTCCCTCTGCCACTACCACAATCGAGTACGCTTTTTTCTCTTCGTAGCGGCTTTCAATTTTTTTGCATACCGAGCGGATGTTGTAGGGCAGTTCGGGCAGCAATATAATGTCGCCTCCTCCGGCCATTCCCGAATAAAGGGCCAGCCAGCCCGCATGGTGCCCCATCACCTCGATGATCATTACCCGCTGGTGTGAGTTGGCTGTTGTGTGCAGCCTGTCGATTGCCTCGGTGGCAACCTGAACTGCCGATTCGAACCCAAAAGTAACATCGGTGCCCCACACATCGTTGTCAATGGTTTTGGGGATGCCAATCACGTTTATCCCCTCCTTTGCCAGCATGTTGGCCGTTTTCATGGTTCCGTTGCCCCCAATACATACCAGGCAGTCGAGCCCCAAATCCTTATAGGTTTTTTTTATCTTTTTTGGTTTCTCCGTGTTTTTCAGCCCGTTTTTAGCAATTTTGTATGGTTTTTCGCGCGATGTACCCAGAATGGTACCTCCCAGGGTTAAAATACCTGAAAGCTGCGATTCTTTCAGTACCATGTATTCGTTGTTGATTACCCCCAGAAAACCTGCATTAAACCCATATACTTCCATCCCGTATTCAACAATGGCTGTTTTGCCAACTCCTCTGATGGCGGCATTTAAACCAGGGCAATCACCACCTGCGGTAAGGACTCCAATTTTTTTTTGTTTAATGGAAGAGCTCATAAATGATATGTTTTTTAATTCTTTTGAAAAATAAGAAATATGATACCGAATTTACAAAAGAATATTGGAAATTATTAATTTTGTATATTGTATTACTGCAATTGTTGTTAGTAACTTAAGGATGATACCGGAATTTTTAATAGATACCCTGGTACCTTGATTTTAGCAGAACATAACAGATTGAAATAATAACTAAAAACGAAGTAAAATGAAAAAAAATCTTTCTTTCCTTTTAACAGGAGTATTTTTAGTTGCAATGGCATGCACCGGCGGCCAGAAAAAATCGGCTGAAGATACGGAGGAGAAACAGGCAGTTATGGAAGAAGCTGGTCCCAACGAGTTGACACAGGCTGAAGAAAACGAAGGATGGGTATTGCTTTTTGACGGCGAGACCAGCAATGGTTGGCGCGGAGTAAACAAAGAAAATTTTCCGGCCGGCTGGGAAGTAACCGATGGCACACTGCACTGCAAAGGCTCGGGAAGGGGCGAAGCAGGCTCTGAAGATGGTGGCGACATTTTGTATGATAAAGAATATTCGAATTTCCACTTGAAACTGGAATGGAAAATCGGAGAAGGAGGAAACTCGGGTATTTTCTACCTGGGTAAAGAAGTTGAAGGCGAGCCCATATGGAAAACCGCACCCGAAATGCAGGTGCTTGACAACGAAAAACATCCCGATGCTTTACTGGGTAAAGACGGAAACCGCATGGCCGGTTCGTTGTACGACCTGATTCCTGCCGACCCGCAAAATACAAAACCTGCCGGGGAATGGAATTCAGTGGAAATTTTGGTGTATAACGGCACAGTTGTGCACAAACAGAACGGGGAAACCGTTTTGGAATACCACCTTTGGACCGATGACTGGAACGAACTGGTAGCCGATTCCAAATTTCCGGAATTGAACCCCGACTGGGCCGATGTGCCAGAATCGGGTTATATCGCCTTGCAGGATCACGGGGACGATGTTTGGTTCCGCGATATCAAAATCAAAGAATTGTAGGATTTATCAGATTTTTTAAGATGAAGGAAAAAGGCATGCTGGTTTTTAGCATGCCTTTTTCTTTTTGTCATCCTAAATTGTGATTTTCATCTTTCTGACTCCCCGATCATTCCGGGTAATATCCTGATTCATTTACAATTTGCTGGTAGTCGGTATTCTTCATTAACTCCTCAAGGGGCATTTCTTTGTGTTGTTCCATGTATTGCCGAACAATTTGCCAACCCAGCCAAATGCCTGTGCGGGAAGGTGAATCGGTTGGGAATCCCGTAGTAGATGGCCCGTCGTTTATGTAGCGGTTTACATCCATTCGTTTGTTGGAATAAAGCAACTTTTCTTCCACCAGGTAATTCCACATTTGCGGTTCGTTATTTTCGCACCATTCCAACTGCCTGGCAGTATATCCTATTTTAAGCGTATCGTGCATTTCGGGGAGCATGGCATCCAGCAAATACATTAACTTTCCGTTGTAAACGATGTTATCGAGCACGGTGGTTGTTTCTTTGTTATCACTAAATTCGGTAATTGCCCAGCCCCAGGCAACGTCGGAAACCAATTTGCCGGGATGCATATTTTTAATTTTGTATAATGGCACATTGCTGAGTTGCTGGTAATATTCACTGTCGCGCCCAAGGTACTTGTCGAGGCTGATGCCTATAATGTTTTCTGCCGTAAATACCGATTGGTTAAAACCCGAAATGGTTGTGAACACCGTAGGCAATTCTTTTTTGGGAAAATGGTACCGGTAGTATTTAAAGGCTTTCACCAGCTCTTCTTCGGTTTTATCAAAATCGGAGAATTTTTCTTCCACCTGTTTTTTAACGTCTAAAATAAGCGAATCGGTCATAAACGCTCCCATCAGTTCCGGAAACTGTTCTTCCTCAATTCCGCCAACACGTATTATCTGCCAGGTGAAAAGGTCGAAAAAATCAGGATTATTATTCCGCAGTTTTATAAATTCATTCAGGGTATCCTGCAAGGGAAGTGCAAAAAGTTGCTGTTCAAACCGGACTACGTCAACTTCTTCTTCGATTCCTGAAATATCCACCTTATGCGGGTTTCTCTTACACGAAAAAAGCAGAAGTACCAGGAAACTTATTCCCAGAATGTATGAAATGCAGGTTCTGATTTTGGTTCTCATATACTCTCATTAATTTTGCCAGGGCCGACCAGGTTGAGGCAACACACCTGAAAACACCCGGCATTTTTTGCATTTATCCTTTATTGTTTGTTTTGGCCCGGCCAATTTTTATTCATTACGCATGCCCGTCAATTTTATTGCAAAGACCTGCCAAAAAAATCTATAGGAACATCTTGTTTTTACTACCTGTAAACAAGCCGGCTTAAGTTATCCGGTGTTAATACCTCGTTGGCGGTTTCCAGCAAGTCTTCAGGGGTAACCGCTTCAATTTTGTTGAAAATGGTTTTTAATGAATCCACTTTGTTAAACAACAGGTAACTTTTGCCAATGGTAAGCATCAGGTCTTCGCGGTTTTCGGTAGAAATAGCTATTTGACCAATTAATTGCTTTTGTGCTTTGCTTAACTGTAATACCCCCAGTTTTTTCTCCCTCAAGAGCTTAAACTCTTTTAGCACCAGGGCAGTGGCTTTTTCGAGGTTTTCGCGTTCTGTGCCAAAGTAAACATTGAACAAGCCAGTGTCAGTGTAGGGCATATAAGCCGATTCAATGTTGTATGCCATTCCCTTGCGTTCGCGCAGGGCCATGTTTAGCCGCGAATTCATGGCTTGTCCGCCAATAATGTTGTTTAATAAAACCATTGCGATACGCCGGGGGTGCATGATGTCGTACGCCACATTTCCCAACACACAATGAGACTGGAAAGTATCTTTTTCTAAAATACGATTCCCGGGTACATAGTTTTCAAAACGTTGCCGACCGTTGTGCCGCAGCTTCGCCCCGATATGACCAAAATATTTTTCAATCAGTTTCACCAATGCCGGAAATTGAATTTTCCCGACTGAACTAATGACCATCTGGTCGGTATGATAATTATTGCCAATAAAACGGAGAATACTTTCGCGATTGAACAGCTCGAGGTTTTTCCGGTTGCCCAGTATGTTGCGTGCAATGGGATGGCCATTGTAAACCAGTTCTTCAAATTCGTCGAAAATTAATTCAGAAGGGGAGTCTTTGTACGAATTTATTTCTTCGAAGATGACCTCTTTTTCGCGTCTTAATTCTTTTTCGGGATAAACACTGTTAAACAGGATATCGCTTAACAATTCAGCAGTGCGGTCGTAAAACTCGGCGAGGAACGTTGAAAAAAGCGTTGTCTCTTCCTTCGTGGTGTAGGCGTTGAGTTCGCCCCCCACATCTTCAATACGGCTTAGGATATGAAAAGCCCTGCGCTTTTTGGTTCCTTTAAAAACCGAATGTTCGATAAAGTGTGCCAGCCCGTGCTCTTCTTGTTCTTCATCGCGTGAGCCGGTGTTTATTAAAATTCCCAGGTGCCCCACCGGCGAATCAGTTGGTTTATGAATGAGCCGGATGCCGTTGGGAAGTGTATGTTTCAGAAAATCAGTTTCAACCATCTAAAAAATCAATAAGGGTGCAAAAGTAGTAAAAGAAACGCGCAACACAAACGGCCCA
>CAYRBS010000013.1:0-13434 GCA_964422335.1 uncultured Mariniphaga sp.
GACTTTGCTGTATCCTGGTATTCATAAGTGCGCGTGGAGGTGCGGATAAAATAGGCAACATCTTTCCAGGAACCCCCACGAATAACTTTCCGTTTCATCACCGGGGGATCGTCGGGCCGGGCATTGTACTGTACCTCGGGATTCATATCATGCACCACATCGTAGGCTGATTCATAAAAAGCGCTGCTAGTCCACTCGGCCACGTTCCCGGCCATATCGTAAAGTCCGTAATTGTTGGGCTCAAACCGGCCCACTCCCATGGCGGTGGTTGTTGTGGGACTGTCGGCCACATAATTTCCGCGCAAAGGCTTAAAATTGGCCACGTAACATCCTTCCACATTACGGGTATAATAACTTCCCCACGGATACATATTTCCTTGCAGGCCGCCCCGTGCCGCATATTCCCATTCAGTTTCTGTGGGCAAGCGGTATTCGTGTGCGGGAGCTTCATTCATTCTGTTGCTGAATTCATTTTTTAATTGGGTGCGCCAGTTACAAAAAGCCCTGGCCTGTTTCCAGTCCACCCCCACAACCGGATAATCGTCGAAGGCAACATGCGAAAAATATTTCAGGGTAAAAGGTTCATTATAAGTATAATCAAAATCACGTATCCAGACGAGGGTATCGGGGTAAACCGGCACAACCTCGTGCATTAAAAATGAGCTGCGGTTTTCAACCGGAACCGTTTCTCCCTGCTGGTTCACAACCGTTCCATCATACGACTGGTCTTCAAAATTATAACTATTTTTCCGTTGCGCAGCCTGTTGATAGTCCACCCAGTAATATTCATAAAAAAGTTTACGGGTATCAATTTCTTTCTTAAAGCCAAAGCGCTCCTCGTCAGGCATAAACAGTTCGTCCATAGCCAATTGGTAATCCGGATCGTCCCATTCAATTTCTTCGCTCCAGTCAATGGTTGGTTCATCAAGGGGCACACCCTGGGCATTTTCGGTATTTAAAAACCCCTCGTAAGTCTGTCCAAACAGTCGCCGGGCAATAGAATCGCGTACCCAATATACAAACTGACGGTATTCATTATTTGTAATTTCGGTATCGTCCATCCAGAATGATTCTACCGATACACGCCGGGAACTGCTGCTGAACTCCCCCAACTCCTCGTCGGAAGGGCCCATAACAAAGGAGCCTCGCTGGACATAAGCCATTCCAAAAGGCGATGGTTCAAACCAGTCTTTTGAATCCCTTTCACCCCCGGGAAGGAACTGGTGAATTTCACTTCGGCATGAATGAAAAAGCAACCCGGAGGCTAAAATAATATACAGTATTGCTTTTCTCATTCTTATGGTATTGCTGAAAATCGTTTTCGTCAATATTTAAAATACAATTCCAAAAAAGGAATTTCGAATGTCAAAAAAAGCCTTATGAACTCATAAGGCTGAAGTACATAAGAGACGGGAATTAATATTCCCAAAGGTCTTGCTCATAATCAAAAATCTCCTCTTCAATGCGTTTTGATTCGAGCATTGCTTCCTTACCACTCAGGTAAGCGCTGATATCTCTGTTATCAAATACATTCGATTCTTTGACCACATAGCTGTTAAAAAACCTTTTAATAAATAAGTCGTCGAAAGACATAGACTGGGCCTGATTATATGGGTTCAGAACCTCCTTGGTTGCCAGCAAATCGCGTACTTCCGGGTAATAAACCCAGAATACTTTCTGTCGCTGTACCTCTCCCGAAGCATCATTTTCGCGAACAAATTCACGAATAGGACAAATTCCGAGTATCCGTACATTCATGGTAGAGGATTGTTTATCAAAATACCACTCTTCTTTGACCATGTATTGTTTCACCTCATTGGGCCTGATTTCGCCCTCAATCACAACTTCCTTCCGTTCCCCGGTATCAAAATCAACCGTCTCTTCGGTAGTTGCCTCTGCGCCGAATACATCCTGTACCTGCTCGTAGGTCATCGGTACTTTAAAATCGTCGTCGAGGCGCGCATCATAAGGAGTAATCTGCCCATTTTCAATTCCTTCGAGCAACAATGAAATCAGGTTTTGCCTGCCATCCATTTCGTTGGTTGGATAGTAAAGCGTGAGATTCATTTTTTCACGAAGATCGATAATACGCCACAGTTTTTTCGACCAAAAGACATCCGCTTCCCGTGCCGATGGTAAAGGCATCGGTTTCTTTTCGCTCATGTCGTTTGATTTATAGGCACTGTTCACAATTTGCGCTCCTGCTTGTTTCCCTTCAAATGCAAGGAAAAACAATACTACTCCAATATAAACAACTAACTTTTTCATGTTTATTGTATTTTGAACGAGATTGGATCCAGATCGCGTGTTTCGCCATCGTCGCCAACTGCCCTGATGTTTGCTATATAAACTAAACTGTTTGGGTTTAGCCTTCTAAATTGTTCTTTCTGTTCATCGGTAAACCTGTTCGAATTACTTTCCCATGCATTCACATATCCGCCGGCACCTGTAATTTCCACGTTAAACTGTGTGACAGTATATCCAAAATCGAAATCAAAATCCTCGAGTGCTGCCATCACTCCATCTTCAACAAGGAGGCGCTCTTTCCGGATTGTACCGCCCGACCTGCCTGCAACCTGTGCAATGGGGTCGGGTACTCTTTTCACGCGCCAGTCAGAAGAACCAAGCAATCGCCTTTCCCCTCCAATATTGGCATATACCGATACGGTGGTCCTTCTGCCCTGCTCATCCAGTTCAGTAGGCTGAACGATGTAATCATTCCCATTTTTAACCACATCGCCGTTGGTCATGGTTACTTCCAAATCTTCCTCCGGAACGCCACCCCCGCTAACATCGAACGGGTTGTCGAGGCCCCGGTAAAAAACGTTCATATTTGTTGCCGACATGGTCACACCCGGGCTGGTAACCTGATATTCCTGTTCAAAAGGATAATCTCTGACGACACCTCCCGGGGTTCTGTATTTAATCAATCCACTCCAACTAAACACGCCTGGCTCCGAAGTTTTAACCCGGTAGGTTGCCTTTCCGTCTTCAACGGGAACAGACTGGCTATTAATCAGAATTTCGGGTTGCTGGGTAGTATCTTCAGCCGCTAGAAAAACTTCGGCCACATATTCTTCGCCTTGCAAAACAACGCTTGAATTGGCGATTACCCGTGCCCCCAGTTTATTGAATGTAAACGAACCGGCATCAATTTGTGCGTATAAATAATTGATAAGGTTGGATTCTGAATTTTTAATATCAATCTGAATTTTGGAGAGAAGAGTTAAAACAGCCACCAGCGGTTTATCCATAAACCGCTCTGTTTCCCACGATTTGCTTTCGCCGCCCTCTCGCAAATTAACAGGGGGATCGGAGGTATCCAGGGCACTGTTCACCGTATTTATCAACTCGGTATCTGCTTCTTCATCGAGCATACTGATCAGATTTTCCCTGAACTCGTTGATGTTTTCCTTCAAGATGGTGGCATTCTTTTGGGTAATCATATATTCAGAAGGTACATTCAGGTCATCTTCTTTTCTAAGAACCAGCGTATCTCCATTTTGAGCAACAAAATAAAAATCATCTGACTCAAGAGGTGAGTCAGGGGAAACGGTTTTGTAACCCGATGTTTTCACCAGCTCTTCTTTTACAACCGAAATGTAGGCTACCAGGCTATCTGTCATGGTACGCACCTCATCGGCTTTATCTTTCCATTCACCCACCTTGGCTTCATTCTCAGCATAGGCCTGTTCAAAGGAAGAATAAACCTGTGCATTTTTCATGTCCACTGTTTCGAGTGTTGCAAGAAGGCTGGAATCAACCACCTTGAATGCCTCAAGTACCTCTGCCGCAACGTTCAATGCCAACATTGCAGTGAGGACAATGTACATCATGTTTATCATTTTTTGCCGCGGTGTTTCCGGACAATTTTTTGCACCCATAATTTGCTGTTACTTCAAATTTTTACTTCTTGTAACTCATTGCACCAAGCATGTTGCCATAAATGGTGTTAAGCGATTCCAAGTGTTTATTCAGCTGCTCGGCATTATCTTTATACTTTTGCAGTTCCGAAACCGAGGAAGCCAGTATCTCATTCATCTGGTTTATGTCGTTGCTAAACTTCCGGCTCGCTTCAAATTGCGATTTTGTTCCCTCCAGCTGCGATTCAAAACTTTCATTTAACGCATGGATATTCTGGTTCAGTCTTTCCAGGTTGTTTGAATACTGTTTTGAACCTTCGCCAATATTTTTCATTTCGGTTGAAATGGAACCGGTTGCACCATTAATGGTTTCCGCAATTTTCTTTCCGGTTTCAGAAAGATTCTCTGAAAAATCATCGCCGCTTTTTTGCAGCTTTTCCAGCGCATTTTTCCCGGTTTCAGAAAGTTGGTTGGAAGCAAAAGAATAGGATTCTACCAGTTTCCCTACCGAAGCATTAATCGATTCATTGGCCTGTTTGTTAATTTCGGCAAACGAGTTCATCGACTCGGATGCTGACCCGAGATTTTTCACGTACATGTCGGTAGCAAGCGTTGCAGAAGAGATGTCGCTGATACCGCGGGCGGTTTCTGACAACTCATTTAAACTTTTGCCAACCTTGTCAAGCAGTTCTGGTGACAACTCGGAAGAAGAGAACATATTTCCCGTTCCCCTCCGGCCATTGGAGCCGACTTCTTCCAATTCCATAACTTCCGCATCTTCGCGTAACTCAGGATACACTTTGGCCCAGTCGGGTTGTTCCATTGATGGCTCAAAAGCAGACAAAAAGAAGATGAATGCTTCCGTCATCAAACCTACGGTAAGCAAAAGGCCTGAATACTGCCAGTGCTGGAGTTTGAATAATGCACCCATCATTACAATTGATGCACCCCATCCATAAACATAGCCCATGAAGGTTCTCCAGCGTTTCGTTCTAAAAATTTCTCCCAGATTCATATTTATAAGCTAAAAGGATTATATTGATTTATTTAAATTCGTCGCCAAAAGTAGAACGGACACAACGGAAGCCAATATACGACTTTGTAGTATCCTGGTATTCAAAACTTCGAGTTGAAACTTGTGTAAAATAGGCAATATCTTTCCATGACCCGCCCCTTATCACTTTACGTTTCATCACAGGCGGATCGTCCGGCCTGGCATTATACGTAAAAGTGGGATTCAAATCACTAAAATAGTTGTATCCTGACTCGTCGTAGGCTGTTTCGGTCCATTCGGCCACATTCCCCGACATATCGTACAATCCAAACTCATTGGGTTCGTAACTTCCCACTTTCATGGAAGAAATTCCGCCATCCTCAACATAATTCCCTCTTAATGGTTTAAAGTTCGCCATAAAAACGCCGTCTTCATCGCGGGTATAATATCCACCCCAGGGATACATGGAAAAATCTTTCCCCCCGCGGGCTGCATATTCCCACTCAACTTCGGTAGGTAATCGGTATGACTGAAGAGTGGGCTGATCTTTTGAGGTGAGGTAATCGGACTGTATTTTTGTGCGCCAGTTGCTAAAAGCCATGGCTTGTTTCCATGAAACACCCACCACGGGATATTCGTCAAACCCGGGGTGCCAGAAATAGCGTGTTGCCCAGGGCTCATTGTACGAGTAGGTAAAGTCGCGTATCCAGGCCAGGGTATCAGGATAAACATGAACCTGGTCGTTCATAATAAAATCAGACCTGTTTTCAATGGGCCTTATTTCTCCTTCGCTGTCGTAAACGTTCCCGCTATAACTTTCGGTTTCAAAATCGTAACTATTTGAACGTTTTGCTGCCTGTTGCAGGTCGATCCACCAATACTCATAAATTAGTTTCCGGGTATCAATTTCCCGTTTTCCAAAAAACCTTTCTTCTTCCGGTATATACAAATCCTGCATGGCCAATTGATAATCCGGGTCTTCCCAGTCAATTTTTTCGCGCCAGTTTATCCGTGGCGGATCAATGGGATTGCCGTCCCTGTCTTCAGTAATCAGGAACTCGGGAAATTGATCTCCCAGCATCCTTCGAGCAGTTGAATCCCTGACCCAATTGACAAACTGGCGGTACTCGTTGTTGGTAATTTCGGTGTCGTCCATCCAGAAAGCTTCCTGCGAAACTGTTTTTGTGGGGACGCCTGACATGGCCGGGTCTTGATCGCTGGGGCCAAGTTTGAAACTCCCCCTCCGAACATAAACCATCCCGTATGGTTGGGATTCTTTCCATTTTGGCCTTTTTTGCACTCCTATTAGTTCTCCGGTTCCCGAATTATTACATCCGGTGAAACCAAGTACCCCAATGAGCACAATTGTGATTGAAAGAAGTTTTTTCATAGCTCAAAATATATGGCTTTCTTTACAAAAATCTTATACTTTTATATTTTTTATTTCGATTTCGCTCCAGATCCAGTGAATATCCTACAAAAATTTCGTGCGAAGCAAAACCATAATATCCAATAGCAGAGGTAACCAAATCAAAGGAATACCCCACTTTTAACCCGTTAATTAATTCGACCCCCATTAAAAGAGCAACGGCATCATTCACCCTGTATGAGAGACCTCCCCAGAACCGTTCATCATAAACAACATTTGCATTGGCATCCAATTGCCATGAAGCCAGGTCGGATTTAAACAAGAATGACGGCCGCAACTCAAATAACGGATCGGACAGTTTAATATTGTATCCACCCGATAAATAATAATGCCTTGACAAATAAGTGCTTGCAAGTTCGTCAAATTTTATGGCTGCCTGGTTCAAATGAGTTACGGAGACGCCGAGGTAATATTGGTTGGAAGAGAGGTAAACCCCACTGCCCACATCAAAGGCCATTTGGCTCGATTCTCCCTGTGGGATAGCCGGGTCAGACCCGGGTTGTGTATAAATTCCCAGGTTATCTTCGGGGACCTCCCATTCGCCGTTTATGCTTTTATTGATAAGCCCAAAAGCCATACCTATCCCTAAAGTTCCAAAACTAAGTTCAGTTTTATAAGAATAGTTGGCATTCATTGATATGTTTTTTTCAAATCCCAATTGATCATCTATAATATTTATTCCCACTCCACCGGGAGCACCAAAAAGGTTTACTGCTGCATCCATGCTAAAAACCAGTGTCTTTGGAGCTCCTTTCATTCCTTCCCATTGATAACGATTTAAAATTAGTCCATTTACAGCATCTTCTGCTCCTGCAAAACCCGGATTCACCCCCAACTTAAAATACATATTGTTTGTAAATTGTGGATCTTGCTGGCCTGAAACCGCTAAATTAATTATTATCAGCAAATATAGAAAAGAAAATATTTTTTTCATACTTCTTTTTGGGTGCGGCATAAATATTTTTCACATTCCTTGCTAAAGAAATAAAAAAATGTTGTTTATAACAAACTTCTGGCAGCAAGGTATGCAAAGAACGTAACTCTTTTTTTATTATTTTGATAAACCGTCCATTTTTTGCAGGTATTTCAGCCAGCGTCCGGGTATTTCATTTTCAGAAGCTTTGCGGTATTCTTCTTCTGAACAAGCCCCCAATGCCTTTTCACCATGTATGGATTGAACTTCAAACCACCAGCGGTTGGTCCCGGGCTCACGATAAAATACCACAGGTTTCTCCAACCCGTCCACCTCTACCTGGTAAACTACCATCTCCCCGCTTTCTGGCCGGTTGGCAACTCCATCGAGGAAATACCAGATAATTTCAGCAGCAAGTTTCACCGTCATGCAATTTTTTTCTTCCCCGGCATCCAGCCCAAATAGCCCGAATACTTTCAAACGGTTGCTGAGCCCGGCGTAACGGGCCAGCTGGCAAGCTTCCTCGCCCCGTAAGCCGTTGGGGTTTTTTTGCCGGGTTGCAGGGGCATCGGTATATTTGAGTACCCCCATATCGAACGATGCCACATCGGTATTGCGCAAAAGTGGTTCCACCCGGGAGATGTCATCACGCAACTGCCCGAGCCGCAAATGATCGTCGTGACCCGAAATTTTTTCCATCAATTCCTTGGCCACCAGGTGTTTTTGGTAGCCAATCAGGCTAAATTGAAAAAGCTGAGGGAGCCGGTAAAAAACCCGTGTCAGGTAATTGGAAGAATGGAAAGTTTCTACCCCTTTTTTTATATCGAGTACTGCATCGATGACGGATAACGTAAAAAATTTTTCGTTTCGGAAAGCTTCACAAATACCCATGGTTAAATCCTGACTGCCACCAAAAAAAACGGTAACAATCCCCAGCTCGTCGAGGTATTCGGTAATATCGCGCAAGGCCAGATGCGTTGCTTTGGGGCTCCTGGCAGGCTTCAGGTTTCCCAGGTCAACAATTTCAAGGTTCCTGTCGAGGGAGGCAAGCCGGTACAGTTCTTTCCTGATATTGTCAGTCGATTGGATTGCGTCGCTTGTAAATTTGCCGTTTTCAACAGGCAGGCCTACCAGTGCAATGTTGAACTTCGAGGCATTCGATAACGATAATTTTCCTGTTGATTTTGCTATTTGGGCACCAAGTGAATATTTGGACACATTTCCATTTTCAGCCTGAAAATGAAAATCAACCGGGTTAAAGTAGCCGAGAATATCCATTAGGTTTATTTTTTACAACAATAACAGGCGAACAATCAGATTCAACTGCTTTTGCTGTTTATTTCTTTTTTCTTGCCCGTCTCGATTTTGGCTCCGGGGCTTCACTGATAATTTTTTTACAATCATCCAACGAAAGTTTCTCCGCCTCCATCTTTTTCGGAATTTTATAGTTCTTTTTCTTAAAAGAGATGTATGGGCCCCATCGTCCATTCAGCACCCTCAGTTCGGGTTCTTCATCAAAAACTTTTATTACTGCTTTCCTGTCTTTTTCCCTTTTGGCTTCAATCAGTTCAATAGCGCGGTCGAGCCCAACGGTAAACGGGTCGTCTTCTTTTCCAAGGGAGACAAACTTGTTGTCGTGCCTCACATACGGACCAAAACGGCCAATACTAACAGTAACCTTTTTTTCTTCGTATTCACCCAATTCACGCGGAAGTTTAAACAAATCGAGCGCTTCTTCCAGGGTAATGGTTTCGAGGTGTTGCCCGGTGCGGAGGCTGGCAAACTGCGGTTTTTCGTCGTTTTCTTCCGATGATGCTTCCCCCAGTAGGGCCACCGGCCCGTAGCGTCCGATTCTTACGGAGACCTGTTTCCCGGTTTTCGGATCCGTTCCAAGAATCCGCTCCCCTTTTGAACGTTCAGAATTTTTCAGGACATTCTCCACCTGGCCGTGGAAAGGCTGGTAAAACTTATCAATCATATTATTCCAGACCTTTTCCCCTTCGGCAATATCATCGAATTCTTTTTCAACGCTGGCAGTAAAGTTATAATCCATTATCTGCTTGAAATTTTCCATCAGAAAATCGTTGACGACCATTCCCACATCGGTGGGAAAAAGTTTTGACTTTTCATTCCCGGTAATTTCCGTTTTCTTTTGTTCCGAAATTTTATTGTCTTTCAACATCACAACATCGTATTCCCGCTCCACCCCGGGACGATCTTCCTTTACCACGTAATTGCGGTTTTGAATGGTAGTGATGGTGGGAGCGTAAGTAGAAGGCCTTCCAATGCCCAGTTCTTCGAGCCTTTTCACCAGCGATGCTTCTGTAAACCTTGGCGGACGCTGGGAAAAACGCTGCATAGCCATTATGGATGACATCTTCAACGAATCATTGACTTTCAGCGGGGGAATAATTTCCTGCGATTTATTGAAGCTTCCGTTTTCGGCAGAATCATCGGTCGATTCCATATATACTTTCAGGAACCCGTCGAAAATCAGCACTTCTCCCGTAGCAACAAATTTTTCGGCCGCAGTTGAAACATCAATATTAACGGTTGTTTTTTCAAGTTTGGCATCTGCCATTTGAGAAGCGATAGTACGTTTCCAGATAAGCTCATAAAGCCGTTGTTCCTGGTTGCTGCCACCGGTAGTTTCGTTGGTCAGGTAAGTTGGCCTGATGGCTTCGTGTGCTTCCTGTGCCCCTTTCGATTTGGCATGGTATTTCCTGATTTTTACATACTTTTCTCCGTGAAGCTCCGTAATTTTCTGTTTTGCCGTGCTTATTGCGAGCCCCGACAAATTGAGCGAATCCGTACGCATGTACGTTATTTTCCCGTTTTCGTAGAGCCGCTGCGCCACAGCCATGGTTTGCGCCACCGAAAAACCCAGTTTCCGGCTGGCCTCCTGTTGCAGGGTAGAAGTTGTAAAAGGCGGTGCAGGTGATCGCTTTGCCGGTTTTTTCACCACATCGCTTACAGAATATTCGGCTGTTTTGCATTTTTCAAGGAATGCAAGGGCTTCTTTTTTGGTTGGAAACCGTTTCGACAATTCAGCTTTCAGCTCCGAAACCTGGCCCTGCTCGTCTTTTACCCGGAAAATACCGTTGACCCGGAAAGACGATTCGCTTTTATAATTTATGATCTCACGCTCTCGCTCCACAATTAACCTCACGGCCACCGACTGGACCCTACCTGCCGAAAGGGCGGGTTTTACCTTTTTCCACAAAACCGGCGACACCTCGAATCCCACAATACGATCGAGCACACGGCGTGCCTGTTGGGCATTCACCAGGTTTTCGTCTATCGAACGGGGATTTTCAATGGCCTTCTGAATGGCTTCTTTAGTAATTTCATGAAAAACAATCCGTTTTGTTTTGGCCGGATCCAGTTTCAACACTTCTTTCAGGTGCCATGCAATGGCCTCCCCCTCGCGGTCTTCATCGGAGGCGAGCCAAACGGTTTTGGCGTCTTTTGCAAGTTTCTTCAACTCGGTTACAATTTTTTTCTTGTCGGGGGTGACTACATATCGGGGTTCGTAATTTTTTTCCAGATCAATTCCAAAATCTTTCTTTTGCAAATCGCGGATATGCCCCATACACGAGGTTACCGTATATCCCTCACCCAAAAATTTCTCAATGGTTTTTGCCTTTGCCGGTGACTCAACTATAACAAGGTTTTCCTGCATATATTTATTTTCCTTTCATAAAAATTTTTGCAAATTAAAGAAAATGAATTGCTAAGTTCAAAATTTATTTTACTTATTTTAATTCTATTTATTTGATACTGATTAATTTATTTTTAATAAATAAAATATTCTCCCGGCTGAAAACGTTAAAACAATTGCTTGCACAACAGAAACATATATCTTTGTCGGATTGTAACAAACCCATTAAATAATGGATGAAGAAAAAAAAATAAACTGGAAAAAATACCTCCTTTGGTTTTGGTCGCTCATATTGCTGGGCATCGTTGGCCTCACACTCATTTTTGTACTTATCGCCAAAGGTCACCTTGGTTTTATGCCCTCCTTTGAGGAGCTTGAAAATCCTCAAAGCAATCTTTCCTCTGAAATATACTCTGAAGACGGACTTATTCTCGACAAATATTTTATCCGCGAAAACCGGACTTACGTTGATTATGACAACCTCCCAAAACACTTGATCGATGCTTTGATATCCACCGAAGATGTGCGGTTTTACCGTCACTCCGGAATCGATTTACGCGGGCTGGCCCGTGTTTTTAAAGGAATTATAACGTTTGATACGAGTTCAGGAGGCGGGAGTACCATTAGTCAGCAGCTGGCAAAAATGCTCTTCCCCCGCGAAAGCTTCGAAAACGCTATTGAACTGGTTTCACGAAAATTCAAGGAATGGGTTATAGCGGTAAAACTGGAACGGAGTTATACCAAAGAGGAAATTATTTTAATGTACCTGAACAAATATGATTTCCTCAACAATGCCGTGGGGATAAAATCTGCCTCGTCTGTATATTTCAGCCTTCCGCCCGATTCCCTTCACCTGCACCAGTCGGCCATGCTGATTGGAATGGCAAAAAACTCGTCCCTTTACAACCCCATACGCAGGCCCGAGTTGGTAACCCAACGCCGGAACGTGGTATTGAACCAAATGGCAAAATATGGCTATATCTCAATACAGGTAAGAGATTCAGTGAAACAGCTCCCGTTGGATCTAAACTACAATAAGGTAGATTACCAAAGCGGCCCGGCTCCCTATTTCCGTGAATACCTGAGGCTCACATTAACAGCCCGCAAACCCGATAAAAGCACTTACCCCTCGTGGCAAATGCAAAAGTTCAGGGAAGATTCCGTGGAATGGGAAACCAACCCGCTGTATGGCTGGTGCAATAAAAATGTAAAACCCGACGGTCAAAATTACAACCTGTATGCCGATGGCCTTCAGATTTTTACAACCATCGATTCACGCATGCAAAAATATGCAGTGGAGTCGGTTGAACACCACCTGAAAAACAACCTTCAACCTGAATTCGACGGAGCGATGGGATTACTGAATAACCCGCCGTTTGCCAATAATATGACCCCCTCGCAAACAGAAGAACTGATTAACCGTGAAATAAGGCGAAGCGAACGGTACAGGGTACTGAACGAAAAGGGGAAAAATTTTAACGAAATAAAAGAAAACTTCAACCAACCGGTAGATATGACCATTTTCTCGTGGAAAGGAGAAATTGATACCCTCATGGCGCCGGTGGACTCGATAAAATGGTACCTGCGTTATTTCCGTTCTTCGTTCATGGCCATGGAAACCGAAACCGGAAAGGTACAGGCTTATGTTGGCGGACCCAACTTCGAACACTTCCAGTACGATATGGTAAAAGGCGGAAAACGGCAGGTAGGTTCCACCGTAAAACCTTTCCTTTACACGCTGGCCATGCAAAACGGGCTGACACCATGTACAAAAGTTCCTTATGTAAGCCAGCAGTTCCTGATGCCCGATGGTACTATCTGGGAACCGAAAGATGCAGAAAAAGACGAGGTGAACGAGGGGAAACAGGTCACGCTGAAATGGGGACTGGCCCAGTCGCGCAATAAAATATCGGCGTGGGTAATGAAACAGTTTACCCCCCAGGCCATGGCCGATGTAATGAAACGAATGGGTGTTTACAGCCCCATCGACCCGGTGCCATCCATGTTTTTGGGAACCTCGGACATTACCCTCTACGAAATGGTAGGGGCATTTAATACATATGCCAACCAGGGCGTTTTTGTGGAGCCCTATTTTGTTACGCGTATTGAAGACCGTTACGGAAACGTAGTGGCTGATTTCCAGCCCAAACGACAGGAAGCCATTGACGAACAAACTGCCTACCTTATGATTAACCTGCTCCAGGGAGTTATTGACCAGGGAACAGGAATCAGGCTCCGCAACCGGGAAGGGTATGGTCAGTTTAAAATGCCTATTGCGGGAAAAACCGGTACTACTCAAAATCATTCAGATGGCTGGTTTATGGGAATTACCCCAAAACTTACCGCCGGTGTATGGACCGGTGCGGACTTACGAAGCGTACATTTCCGGACTATCTCCTCCGGGCAGGGAGCAAACATGGCTTTGCCCATCTGGGGTTACTTCATGAAAAAAGTACTGGCGGACGAATCGCTGGGAATAACAGAAGATATGAACTTTAAAAAACCGGATAATTTTAATATCAATCTTGATTGCGATGAAGAAGGAGGGAATCAACCTTCAGATATTGATGATTT
>CAYRBS010000013.1:13534-23066 GCA_964422335.1 uncultured Mariniphaga sp.
ATTTAAGCAAGTATAGACTCCAGGTATTCTTTTGCTTTCTCAGCTTCAGCAGTGATGTATGAGATTTCACCCAGATTCAGGCACTCAATGATCAGCGGCCCGCTGGTAAATCCGCCCCGTTTCATCTCTTCAAACAGATTTGGAAAGTCCACCATACCGGTACCCGGAGTAACGTTTACATCTTTAGGCATCTTAAAGTCCTTCACACACATTCCCCGTACAGCACCAGCCACGGCTTTTACATCTTCAACAGGATCAACAGCTCCGTCAGAATAATAATAGATATTCCCCGGATCGTACCAAAGCGAAAAATTCGGATGACCAACTGCCTCCACCTGTTTCCGCAATTGAGCCCCGGTAGCATTGGTTCCTCCATGCGGTTTCAGGTTCATCTCAACTCCTTTGGAGGCAGCATAATCACAACAGCCCTCGATTGTTTTATAATAGTTATCAACCTCATTTGGATCAGAAATTCCGTTAAGCATCAGATTAGGACATTTGCATACCTCTGCATTGTCAATCAGTCGCTTCAGGGCGGCAATGTTCTCTTCTACGGATTGATTTTTCATAAATCGGTGCCCCGAAATGGAGAGGATATTCAGTGCTCTTGCATTGGCTTCCGAGGCAATCTTTTCGGCAACCTCCAGCGAGGTATCCTGATTAATAACTCTTCCACCCTTGTGCGACATCAACCCGACATACTCAAAACCAGCCTTGGCGATCTCATCGAATGCAACCAGGTAATTCTCCTTGTTCCAGGGCCGGGTATAGATGCCAATTTGCCAATTATACGGGTTATTGCACGATCCAAGCAGTGATGCGGCAGCTGCTGAAAACATGACCGTACCAAGGAACCGGCGGCGGGAATAGAGGCTATGATCTTTTTGACCTTTCATAATAACTATGTTTTAATATATTTAAAATTAGATATTTAAAAACCAATCAAGCACCAGCCAACACGATAAAAGAATGACTATTTGCACTTATTTTGGGAAAGTAGTTCAAACTTTTTAATTAAACAAAAAAGTGGTGGACATCCCATCTGCCTTTCAAAATTAGCACTTTTCTTTACTATTGTCGGGGAGAAGCAAAAAAATGTTGGGAAACTCCCCAATTCACTTAGAACAGATCAAATGCAGTCACACGAAAGAGCCAGAATCACCGGAAACAGACGATACCAAACAGGGACCTATACCGATCATTCCACGGTTCATGGGAATTCGTAACCAGTTGGGAGAAGATTATCTGGATCATTATTTTACATTGTAGTAAGCCTTAAACGAGACGAAATTTTAGTCGGCATAGCAATTTCAGAATGAATTTTTTCTGATCTTTTCAAACTGAAGTTCCGCAGAAGGTTTACCTTCCCGTGTGGATTCCGGATAACCCATTGTAACAATGCTCAACACCCTGTATTCCCCGGGAATATTTAACAACTGCTGAATGTATTTCTCCGAAGAAACATTTTCGGAGTGCCACCGGTTCCGTATCTGAACCCAGCAACTACCCAGACCAAATGACTGTGCTGTAAGTTGCAACAAAACGGAAGCAATGGAGCAATCCTCAATCCACACATCGTTTTTGGTTTCATCGGCGCAAACCACCACTGCCAGCGGGGCTGTTTTTAATGGTATCACCCCGTGGGGTTTGCATTCTTTCAGCTTGCTTATGGTTTCCGGGTTATCCACAAAAATAAACTCCCAGGGATTAATGTTTTTCGATGAAGGCGATCGCAAAGCCGCTTCCTTCAGTATTTCCAGTTTTTCAATCTCTATTGGCTGGTTGGTGTACTTGCGGATACTGCGGCGGTTTCTGAGTATTTCAATCATTTCTTCAGCAAATTTTTATATCAGCAAAAATAATCAACTTCCGGAAGTTTTTTTACAAAATGGAAAATCACCGGGTAGAAGGAACAGATTTTTTTTAACTTCATCCCCCGGAATTAAACCTTATAAATAATGAAAACATCTTACCTGTTTCTTTTTATGATGGCATTCGCCGTAGTGTCGTGCCAGAATGGCAACTATTATTCAATGGACGATTTCGAAAAAGTGGAAAAAACCGATGCCCACTACCATATTTATACGGACAAAAACAATTCGGTTGAACAGGCATTGGAAGACAATTTCAAATTACTGAACATCAACACCTTCTCCGGAGGTTGTGAGCGCGTTGTTGATGCTCATCAATGGTTGAAATCATTGAAACAGCAACATCCTGAAACGACCGAATTTACTGCCACGTTTTGCCTGGATGGATGGGACGAACCTGGCTGGGTTGAAAATACCATCTCGTGGATTGACCAGTGTGTTGACGATGGCGCCATTGCCGTAAAAGTGTGGAAAAATGTGGGGATGGAATTCCGCGATAAAGACAGCGTGCTGATAATGATAGATGACCCGCAGTTTACCCCGGTATTTCAACACCTCGCTGAAAAAGGAATTCCGCTGGTAGGGCACCTGGGCGAGCCCAAAAACTGCTGGCTGCCTTTGGAGGAAATGACCACCAAAAACGACAGCAATTATTTTGCAAACAATCCGCAATACCACATGTACAAACTTCCGGAATACCCATCGTACGAAGAACAGATGGCAGCCCGCGACCGGATGCTTGAAAACCACCCGGAACTTGTTTTTATCGGTTGTCACCTGGCCAGCCTGGAATGGAGTGTGGATGAACTGGCCCGGTTCCTCGACAGGTTCCCCAATGCAGCGGTGGATATGTCGGCCCGTTTGGGACAGCTCTTTTACCAGACGGCCGAAAACCATGAAAAAGTACGTTCCTTTTTTATCGATTACCAGGATCGCCTGTTGTATGGAACTGATATTAGCGACCAGGGCGGCGATAAAGAACAATTTCAAACCCGGATACACGAAACCTGGATGCGTGACTGGGAATACTTTGTAACAGACAACACAATGACCAGCAGTTTAATAAACAACGAATTCAGGGGATTAAAACTCCCGAAAGAAGTGGTGAATAAAATCTATTCTGAAAATACCAGCAAGTGGTACAATGGTTTTAAATAAAGTAACTTAACACAACATTCATTCTCCCAGGCAAAAAGATATCTACTTCAACCCGCTTCTCTCCAGTAGTGCATCAACCGTTGGTTCTTTTCCACGAAAACGTTTGTAAAGCACCATGGGGTGTTCGGTCCCGCCTTTTTCCAGGATGTTTTTCCGGAACGAAGCAGCCACCTCTTTATTAAACAATCCTTTTTCTTTAAACAAGCTGAACGCATCGGCATCGAGCACTTCCGCCCATTTGTAACCATAGTAACCGGCTGCATACCCACCGGCAAACAGGTGTCCAAATTGGGTGCTCATACAAGCTTCCTCAATCACCGGAAATATTTGAGTTTTTTTCCAGGCGTTTTCTTCAAACTGTTTCACCTCCCCATCAAACGGTTCTTCCAGCGTGTGCCAGGCCATGTCGAGGTAACCAAAACTCAACTGACGGGTGGAAAGGTAACCTGCCTGGTAATTTTCCGAGGCCTTTATTTTCTCCACCAGTTTGGCCGGAATTTTTTCACCGGTTTTGTAGTGTTTTGCAAAGCGGTCGAGAAAATCTTTCTCCACTGCCCAGTTTTCCATTATTTGCGAGGGCAGTTCCACAAAATCGCGGTAAACACTGGTGCCCGACAAACCGGAATAGGTAACATCGGACAGCATTCCGTGCAATGCGTGCCCAAACTCGTGCATAAAAGTTTCCACTTCAGAAAAAGTAAGCAACGCCGGGCGTGTTTCGGTGGAACGGGTAAAATTCATCACAATGGTGATATGGGGCCGCGAGTCGGTTCCGTTTTCCTTCCACTGTCCTTTAAAATCGTTCATCCAGGCACCGCCCTGTTTGCCCGGGCGGGGGTGAAAATCGGTATATAGCACCGACAAAAAAGTGCCGTCTTCGTCGTACACCTCGTAAGGAACGACCTCTTCGTGATATACCGGAATTTCTTTATTGGGTTTAAATGTAACACCAAACAGTTCGGTGGCCAGGCCAAATACTCCGTCAACCACGCTGTTCAACTCAAAATAAGGTTTCAGCATTTCATCGTTCACGTCGAATTTTTCCACCTTTAATTTTTCGCTGTAATAGCTCCAGTCCCAGGGCATTATTTCTTCATTAAACCCTGCTTTTTTGGCAAACTCCTCTACTTCAGCTTTTTCTTTTTGGGCTACAACAAACGATGCACCATACAAATCGTCCAGCAAATTATAAACACCGTCCGGGCCCATAGCCATTCGGCGTTCCAGTACATAATCGGCATAATGCTTATACCCCAGAAGATTCGCCATTTCCAGCCTCAGGTTTACAATTTTTCGGACGTTCTCCCGGTTATCGAGTTCATCTCCTTTAAAAGATTTCGACATGAAAGCCAGGTAAAGTTCCTTCCTCAATTCACGGTCGGAAGCATACTTCATAAATGGCTGGTAACTGGGCATGGTAATATCAAAAATCCATCCCTCTTTATCCTTGCTTTTCGCCTTATTTGCAGCGGCTTCCAATGTACTTTCGGGTAACCCTTCCAACCGATCTTTATCGGTAATGTGCATCTCATAGCTATTGGTTTCCTTTAGCACATTTTCGTCAAATGTCAATGAAAGTTTCGATAATTCGGTACTTATTTCCCTGAACCTTTCTTTAGCGGAATCAGGAAGATTGGCCCCTTTCCGCACAAAATTGAGGTAGGTGTCCTCCAGTAAAGTTTGCTGTTCGGTGGTTAAATCCAGTTCATCCTTTTTGTTGTAAACCGTTTGTACCCGTTCAAACAGCGCGGGATTAAGCGTAATATCGTTCTGATATTTTGTAAGCAGTGGTGAAACTTCCTGTGCAATATCTTGCAACTCGTCGTTTGTTTCGGACATCATTAAATTAAAAAATACTCCTGCAGTGCGGCTTAACAGCCGGCCTGATTTGTCAAGTGCTTCAACGGTATTTTCAAATGTTGGCTTTTCAGGGTTTTCCACCACAGCCTTTACTTCAGCTTCACCTTGTTTGATAGATTCTTCAAAGGCTGGCAAAAAGTGCTCATTTTTTATTTGCTCAAAAGGCGCTGTCTCGTGCGGAGCTTTAAATTCGCCCAGCAGTGGATTCGTCTGTGCGTTTACCATACTTAAATTCATAATAAAAATTACAAAAAACAACCTTGTTTTCATCGGCTGCAAATTTTAGTTATCCAATTAAAAGAGTTGCAAAAATGACAATTTTTGTTGAATAATGTTCATTTGGGAGAGAAAGCTGCCATTATTTTTTCTTTTTCTTTTTTTGGACCGACCAGCCAAACTTTCCAATCCTTTTTCCCAGCCCAAAGTAGTGGCCATGGTTATAAACCAGGGGTTTCGCTTTTGCAAAACTAAAGGCATCCGATTCGTCCACAAATTCATCATCAACCGTAACTCCCACCACTTCGGATATGAACATATGGTGCGACCCCAGTTCAACCACATCTTTTACCACACATTCAATATTTACGGGCGATTCTTTAATAATGGGAGCATTTACCACCCGGGCCGGGGCGGGAGTCAGGTTCATTTTTTCCCATTTATTGTATTTCCTTCCCGAACGGCAGCCACACCAATCGGTAGCTTTGGCCAGTTTTTCGGTAGTAAGGTTAATAACAAACTCCCCAGTCCTTTTTATAATGTCGAAGGAATGCCTTTCAGGTCGGACAGAGATATAACACATGGGTGGTTTGCTATTGATAGTGCCCGTCCAGGCAATGGTAATAATGTTGTATTCAGCGGGGTTATGTCCGCAACTGACCATTACTGCCGGTAACGGATTGACAATGGTGCCTGGTTTCCAGAAAGTTTTTGCCATAGTTGAAATTTATTCCTCCGGATCTTTCCAATCGCCGTTCTCCCGGATCAACTCTTCGAGTTCTTCCACGGCATCTTCGAAAAGAATGTGTCTTTTTACCGGTTTAAGCCCCTTGTAAAGGGTAATTTTGTTGTGGCTGGCCCCCACAAAACCGTAATCAACATCGCCCATTTCGCCCGGGCCGTTCACCACGCACCCCATAATCCCGATTTTGAGGTGATCGAGATGTTTAAAATGTTCTTTTATATTCAGGGTTGTTTCCTGCAAATTGAACAGGGTACGGCCGCAACCCGGGCACGAAACAAAATCGGTTTTTGTCATCCGCATCCGGCTTGCCTGTAAAATTCCGAAGCTCAAGTCCTTCAGCTCGGTAAATGTAATGCTATCGTTTGAAATGCAAAGTCCGTCGCCATAACCGTCGATTAAAAGCCCGCCCAAATCGGCTGATGCCTTTATCTGCAAATCTTCCAGGCTCGATTCGTTGTACCTCCGGTAAAGAATAACCGGTATTTTCCAGATATGCGATTCAAGGGTGGTAAAAAATGCCCGCAATTCGGCCATCGGGTTTTTATTGAAACTTTCGAGAATGAGTACCGTTTTACGGGTTTGTTTCAATTTCATTATTATTTCGGGGTTTTTCTCCATAAAACGGTCCAACTCCATTTTATTGGTGCGGATAAACTTCATCCTGCCCCACCGTGTGCTTTCAAAAAGATATTCTTCCAGGGAAATGATCGGATAATCTTCGCCTTCTATATCCAGAATTTTATTTCCCGAAAGGAAGTAATCCGGAACCAGTTTACCACGTACAGGTATCATTTCCTTCAGGCTCCGTTCACCGAGGTCGGCCACTACCACAGGCAGATTATCGCCCCCCATGTTCAGTACCGGCCGGGTGGCACGCCGTTCGTACTCAAACGGGTTTGTTTGTGCAATCAGCGAAGCTGTAATCGGTTCATGATCTTTATACGATTTAAAATGCTCCACCAGTTTTTTAGCTATGGGAATTTCATTCACCGGGCTTTCGGTAAGCGAAACCCTGATGGTATCGCCTATGCCATCGGCCAACAACGCGCCGTTTCCCACAGCCGATTTAATTCGCCCGTCTTCCCCTTCACCGGCTTCGGTAACCCCCAGGTGAATGGGGTACTTCATGTCTTCGAGCCGCATTTTATAATTGAGAAGCCGCACCGTGTAAACCATCATGCGGGTATTGCTCGACTTAATGGATACCACCACGTCGTTAAAATTTACCTTTTTGCAGATGCGCAAATATTCGAGGACCGACTCTGCCATTCCCGAAGGAGAATCGCCAAAGCGACTCATCACCCTGTCGGAAAGCGAACCGTGATTGGCCCCGATACGCAAGGCGGTCTTCGTTTTTTTCAACATTTCGAGGAAAGAAATAAATTGTTTCTCAATTTTTTCCAACTCTTCTTTGTATTCCTCGTCGGAATAAATTTTGTGTTCAAACCGGGCCCTTTTATCATAAAAATTCCCCGGGTTAATACGTACTTTCTCAAAATATTTAGCGGCAATCTCGGCTAAACGCGGGTTAAAATGAATATCGGCCACCAGCGGGGTGGTATTACCCCGTTCGCGCAGGCGGGCAACAATCTCTTCCAGGTTTTCGGCATCGTAAATACCTTTTACGGTAAGGCGGACATAATCGGCACCCGCTTTTGCCAGGGCAATAATTTGTTCAACCGTCGGGTCGGTATCCTTGGTCGATGTATCGGTCATCGACTGGATACGAATCGGGTTATTACCCCCTACACCAACATTACCAATTTTAACTTCATTCGTTTCCTGGCGTTGGTACTTTGTTAAATCTTTGATATAATTGAAATGGCGATCTTTCATGTTCTCTTTAATCTGTTTGCTGAGATGCAAATTTACGTTAATGGTTTTAATTTAAAAAGATTCAATTATTTTTGTTCTAATTTATAAATATATGGCGATAAAAATCAGTAAGATAACAAAATTATTTGGAAACCAAAAAGCACTGGACGAAGTAAGTTTTACCGTTGAAAAAGGTGAATTGCTGGGATTTCTCGGTCCGAACGGTGCAGGAAAATCCACCCTGATGAAGATTATTACCGGATATCTTCCGGCAGATTCCGGAGAAATTCTGATTGACAACCAAAAAATAGCGACAGAAAATACAAACACCCGGAAACAAATAGGATACCTCCCTGAAAACAACCCGCTTTACACCGATCTTTATGTAAAAGAATACCTGGAAATAACGGCAGGCTTTTACCGCCTGAAAAATAAAAAACAACGGGTTTCCCAAATGATAGAGCTTACCGGGCTGGGAGATGAACAGCACAAAAAAATCGGGGCGCTCTCAAAAGGATACCGGCAACGCATCGGACTGGCGCAAGCATTAATTCACGACCCTGCTATTTTAATACTCGATGAGCCTACCTCTGCCCTCGATCCCAACCAACTGGAAGACATTCGGAATATGATCAAGGGAATCAGCAAAGAAAAAACAGTTATCCTTTCAACACATATTATGCAGGAAGTAGAGGCTATTTGCAACCGGGTGGCCATTATTAACAAAGGAAAAATTGTAGCCGACGGTGTTATCTCCGACATAAAAGAAGGGCAGATTTTTCGAAACCAAACGGTCGTTGCAGAATTTGACAAACAGGTGAAGCCGAAACAACTGCTTGAAGTGGAAGGGATAAAAAACGTCATTCCCGAAGGCCGGAACTGGGAAATTGAATCCGATGGAAAGGGCGATATCCGGCCGGCTATTTTCCGGTTTGCCGTAGAAAACAACCTTACAATTATAACACTGGCCGAAAAACAACAAAACCTGGAAAGCATTTTCCACCAGTTAACCCGCGAAAATGTCTCCTGAAGTTTCGGTCATCCTTCCGTTTTACAATGCCGGAAAAACCCTTGTCGCTGCCGTTGAAAGCATTCTTCAGCAAACTTTTACCAACTTTGAATTGCTGTTAGTTGACAACAACTCAACGGATACCGGCAAATCCATCGCCCGAAAATATGCTGAAAAAGATCATCGCATCCGGTTGCTTTCAGAAAAAAAACAGGGCGTGGCACATGCCATGAACTGCGGACTTGAAAATGCCCGTGGCCGGTTTATTGCACGGATGGATGCCGATGATATTTCACTGCCCGAAAGGCTGGAAAAACAGGTTTATTTTTTGGATAATCACCCGAACATCGGGCTTGTTGGTTGTGAGGTAAAATATGTTGCCCACGAAAAAAACACGGCGGGTTTTAACCGGTTTGTAAAGTGGGTGAACTCTTTTCACTCGCCGGAAGAAATCGGCTTAAACCGTTTTGTGGAAATCCCGGTAGTTAATCCAACCATCCTGTTTCGCAGGGAACTTTTTGAAAAGCTGGGTGGTTGTTTTCAGGGCGATTTTCCGGAAGATTACGAAATGCAACTGCGTTACCTGGAAGCCGGGGTAAAAATGGCAAAATTGCCCGAACCTCTGATCGAGTGGCACGACAGGTCCACCCGCCTCACCCGCACCGACGACCGTTATTCCACCGAAGCTTTTTTCCGAACAAAAGCGGTGTATTTCAGAAAATGGTCAGAAAAACAGAACCGTTTCCATCCGGATATTTGGGTATGGGGCGCCGGCCGAAAAACCCGGCAGCGGGCAAAATTACTTGAAAAAGAAGGCTTAAAAATCCAGGGCTTCATCGACATTGTAAAAGGAAAAAC
>CAYRBS010000014.1:0-22613 GCA_964422335.1 uncultured Mariniphaga sp.
ATATACAACAACCAACTATCTATATAAATAGTTTTTTAAATATTCGATGAAGTTGTATATTTAGAGTTTTTAATAATACCCTGTCAACCGGCAGGCATTCAACCGGCAGTAAATTTTAACATATTTAGCTAAAAAAAATGAGAAGTGTATTAAAAAGGCCAACCGAGGAAGAAACTGATTTAAGCGGCTTTCAGCTTTTCAAAAAGTTGGATGAAGATGAATTCAACCGCTTGAATTACGAAAAAACCTGTTCTCTTTACAAAAAAGGCACGATTATTTACCGTGAAGGCAGCAGGCTCACCGGTTTTTTTTGTGTAACAAAAGGGATTGTCAAGATATTAAAAACCGGTATCGACGGGAAAGAACAAATCATCCGGTTTGCCAAAAAAGGCGAGATAATTGCCTATCGCTCTTTACTAAGCAAGGAACTGGCGTGTACAACAGCCAAAGTTATTGATGAAGCTATTTTATGCCATATTCCTTACCAAACGCTTCTTTTCCTGATTAAAAATAACTGGCAGTTTTCGCACCACATGTTGCAGATTGTATGCCGCGAATTGCGCGAAGCGAACGATTACATTACCGATATTGCACAAAAAACGGTAAAAGAGCGACTGGCAGAAGTATTGCTGTTATTGAAGGAGAATTTTGACCTGGACAATCAGAATACACTTCAAATTTCGCTCACACGCGAAGAACTGGCCAACATGGTTGGAACGGCAACCGAATCGGTTATCCGTTTGCTTTCAGAATTTAAGCAAGACAAGCTGATAGAGTTGCAGGGAAGAAAAATTAAATTCCTGGATATACCCAGCTTACGGCGCGTTGCCAATATTTAACCATTGCCGTTTATCGTCCGATCCATTCCTCGGGGTTTAATTTCTGGTTTTCGTGCCAGATTTGGAATTTCAGAATGGATTTATTGCCATCGTCGGAATCGGTATAAACCGACCCGATGGGTTGTTTGGCCTTCACCTTATCCCCTTTTTTAACAGTTACCCCGCTAAGATTGGAATAGACACTGAGGTAATTACCATGCCGGATTATGACAGCAGAATTACCGCCTGTTATGCCAAACACACGGGTTACTTCGCCATTAAACACGGCCCTCACCTCGGCACCGGCCTCCGTAGTAATGTTTATCCCGTTGTTCCTGATTTGCACCTTTGACAAAACCGGATGTTGGTGAACGCCAAAACGATCGGTAATAATTCCCCTTTCTACCGGCCAGGGCAACCGCTGTTTGTTTTGCCCGAAGTTTTCGCCTACCAGTTTTTGCTCCGGCGTTAAACCATAAGCAGGTTCGCCGGCATCCCTGTTTTTCCGGGCTTCTTCTTCAATCATCCGGTTAATTTCGCGTTCCAGCTGCCGTTCCATGCTGCGTTGTTGTGCCAGTGTTTGTTCCAGGTTGGTTTGTTGCTTTTTTAGTTCTTGTAATTCCTGATTTTGCCGGTTTTTTTCCTGTACCAGCTTTTGGGCTTCGTCGCGTGCTTCGTCAATCAATTGCTGCCGGGTTTCTTTTAATTTTTCCAGGCTAATAATTTTTTCGGAAAGCAATTGCTGAAGTAACTCCATGGTAACGGCCTGATTTTTCCGGAAGGAGGTGTATCTTCTCATGTATAAAAGCCGGCGGTAGGCCTGGTTAAAATTTTCGGCTGACAACAGGAGCAGGAGCGGTTTTCCCGAATTTTCATTGCGGTAGGCCATCCGGATAAGTTGAGCGTACTCTTCTTTCATCTGCTCCAAATCGTCGGTTAACATTTCAACAACCATGCTGTTGTTTTCGATAAATTCCTGGTAAACCTTTACTTCATCGTTCAGCCCTGCAATTAACCCGTTCCGCTGTTTTATATTGTTGTTTATAAGTTGCAACCTGCTTAACGATGCCTTTTCTTCCTGCTGTACCTTGCTTAGAAGTTTGCCGGTATATTCAATTTCACTGGCAGCCGCTTCCCTTTTCTGCCGTAAATCGGAGAGGGATTGAGCCATCATTGTAGCCTGAAAAAGTAATAATATGCTTGTAATAAACAGTATCCTCATTCTCCGGAAATTGAATTCTTTAGCAAAAATCAAAAATAACCCGCTAATGCTAATTTGCACTTACCTGTTCATATCTTTCAGGTATCCTCAAACTGATTTCGTCAATTTTACCGGTAGAAAATCCATTCATCCTGATTTTCATTTCAATTTCTTCTGAAGGCGAACCCATTTTCATTTCAATGGACCCGGGATAATCTTTTTTATCGACCTTCACAAAATCATCGAAAACCAATTCCAGTTCCCGGTTGGCTGAATGTTCTTCAACCATCATTTTTGTTAAAACAAAACTACCGGGGCGGATGTACATTTTTTGCTCATCGTCCGCATTCAACACATACATTCCCTCTTCTACCGATGAACTGAAACGTTTGAAACCATCACGATTGCGGTTATTAAGTGTAAAAATATTGTTTGACAGGATGGACTGAATGGATTCAAAATCGAGGTCGATATTTAAAAATTTGCTTAAAAACGAGTAATCGTCCACCAAATAATTCCGGTCGATGTAATTCACGTATGTAACACTGTCAGGCGTTAAAAGCACGCGGCCAACCGGAATATTTATTTTACTGATGGAAACCAGTATTTTCTCATCCTTAATCGCTTTGAGATTTACCCGGAAATTGGTTTTTGACTGGTTACTCGAAAACTGACAATTAATACGACGGATGGTTAAATTATCGTAATCGAAGGCATTTTGCTGCACCCTTTTTAAAATCCTTTCGGAGGTCATGGGTTTTATTTTTTCAGCAGGTAAATCACGGGCCGTTCGGCATGAATAGAAACCAACCACCGCCGCCACTGTTACAACAAAAAAGATCCTCGCCCGCCCGACAAAATTTGTCTTCATCTATTCTTCAAAATATTTTTGTTCCCTTATTTTTTTCTCCAGCACTTCGGAATCGCCTCCGTTTTCAACCGCTTTTTTCCAATATTTTACCGCTTCTTCCTTCTTTTCAAGCATAATCAGGATATCGCCATAGTGTTCCAGCAGGGTTGGATTTTCTTCGCCTTCCGATTTCAGGGCCGATTCCATATAAAATTTTGCCAGCGAATAATCGCCCTTTCTAAACAACACCCATGCATAGGTGTCGAGGTACGTACCATTTTCAGGAAATTTTTCGACTACCCGGCCAATCATACGTTCTGCTTTATCGAGGTTTTTACCGGCAAGTGAAAGGTAATAGGCATAATTATTCTGGGCGATATGATTATCGGGATCCAGCTCTACCGATTCATCAAAAACTTCAAACGCTTCTTCTGTTTCGCCGGTTTTGTAAAGAGCTTCACCTTTCAGCATCAGGAACTGTCCTTCCATTCGTTTGTCATCTACCACATACATCAATCCTTCATCGGCAACAGAAAGGGCTTCTTCGTAATTTTCGAGCTGAACACTTGCTACAGCATTTAAAAAATAAACCTGCGTCTGGTTTGGAAAAAGGTCCATTGCCTGTTTGCTATGGTCGTATAATTGATCCCATTCCTGCAAATCGTTGTCGATAAAAAGCACCCTTTCCCAAAGCATGTAATCGTTTTTATCAATTTCGAGGGCATTAAGCAGTTCGGCCCTGGCTCCGGTAAGGTTTCCCTGTTTGAGTAAGCTTTCGGCTTTTACAACATGTACGAGGTTCTCTCCGGGGTGTGCATCCTGAAGTATCTGAAGAAGTTCTTCTTCCTGTTCAGAAGTAATTTCCGATTCCTCGGGGTTTGCCGTCAGCATCATAAAAAGCTGAAGTTTGGTTTGAATATCCACGTCATCGCTTTCAAAACCTTTTTTCGTTTCTTTAAACGATTCTACCATATCACCCTGGCTCAGGTGATAATTTGCCAGCGAAAAATGAACAAACCCGTTATCAGGGTCAATTTCCTGAATTTTCCTGTAAAACTTCAGCGCATTTACCGAATCGCCTTCACTTTGGAAAAGATCGGCCATTAACCCGTAATATTTGGGCTCATCCGGATTAAATTCAATCAGTTTTTCAATTTCCAGAAAAGCCTTTTCAATTTCATCCATTGAAACAAACAATTCTTGTTTTGCTACCGAAATTTGTTCGTTAATGCCCACTTTCTCCTCGAGCAAATCATAAGCTTCAACGGCTTCTTCCAACTTATTGGCATTTGAAAGCAGGGCTGCCTTCATGTACAAATATTCATGATTTTCCGGATCATTTTGAAGTAGCTGGTCATAGATTTCAGCAGCCTCGGCAAACTTTTGTGTTTGTTGGAAAATTTGAGCCAGCAGTAACCGGTACCATTTGTTTTCCGGATTCAGCTTAATGGCTTTTTCGAGCAACAAAGTGGCGCTGGTAAAATCATTATTATCGGCATGAATACTGGCCAGTTCATACATAGCGGCAGACGATTCGGGGTCTATTTCCAAACAACCTGACAAAAGCTGGATTGCTTCTCCCGAATTTCCAAGCGCTTTCTCCTTCAGCGCTTCCACAAACATGTATTCAAACTCTTTCTGCTTTCGTTCTTCAACCCTGATTTCTTCTGCGCTGGGCTCTGCTTCTTCTGATGCTTCTGTTTCTTGTTGGGTGGTATTTTTAACCCCCGAGCAGGCAAAGCCAAACCACAACAGGGCAAAAAATGCCAACCATTTTATTTCTCTTCTTTTCATTATCCTAATTTTTTCCGGTGTGGCCAAACCCGCCGGCACCCCTTAAGGTTTCGTTCAGTTCGCCCACCAACTCCCACTCAACTTTTTCGTGGGATGCAACTACCATCTGGCAAATCCGCTCTCCGTTTTCAACCACAAAATCATCCTGCGACAGGTTCACCAGAATCACCTTTATTTCGCCCCTGTAATCGGCATCAATGGTTCCGGGAGTGTTCAAAACAGTAATTCCCTTTTTCAACGCCAGTCCGCTACGGGGCCTTATTTGGGCTTCAAAACCGGATGGCAACTCAATAAACAACCCGGTTGGTACCAATTTCCGCTCAAGTGGTTTCAAAACCACCGGCTCATCTAAATTTGCGCGCAAATCCATTCCTGCCGATTCCGAAGTGCTCCGGTCCGGTAACGGATTGTTTGATTTATTTACTATTCTGACCCGCATTTATACTCCATTTTTAAAGAACCGCTAATATATGGTTTTTCAAAGAGACAGCATGCAGAGTTAACATTATTTATCAAATCAGATTGAATTCAAGCAATTGGTTAACAATCATATAATCATGAAATCCGCCATGATATCGTCGGAAACAAACAGGCCTTTACGAGTGAGTGTATAAACATTGTTTTGCTGAACCATTGTCTCAGACCGGAGAAATTTTTTTGTGTCCTCTATAAAAGCAGCTGCTCTTTCCTGTCCAAATTCATTTTTGATGGTTTCTGCCGAAACGCCCCATTTTGTGCGGAGGCGGGTTAAAATATATTCGTTAAACTTTTCTTTTGCGGTTAACCTTTCTTCCCGGGAAAAAGCGGTATTTTTTTCAATTGCCCGGATGTAAGCTTCGAGGTGTGCCACATTCCAGCGCCGCGAAACACCGTTGAACGAATGGGCGGAAGGGCCCAGCCCCAGGTACTTTGTGCCGGTCCAGTATGAGGTATTGTGTTTTGAATACATTTCATTTTTTGCAAAATTGGAGATTTCATACTGTTCAAACCCGTTTTTACCGGCAGCATCCATCAGCATGTTAAATTGTTTTACACTTTCCTGCTCGTCCAGTTCTTTGAGTGTGCCTTTTTTCAGCCACGTGTAAAACGGAGTTCCCTCGTGGTAGGTTAGGTGATACGCCGACAGGTGATCAACAGGCAGGTGGAACACTTCGTTTAAACTCTGTTTCCACTCGTTTATATTTAACCCGGGCAAACCATAAATAAGATCGGCGCTGATATTGGTAAACCCTGTTTTAACAGCATTTTCCAGGGCTTTTATTACCTGTTGCGTATTGTGGCGGCGGTTCAGTTTTTTTAAATGATCGTCCTGAAAAGACTGGATACCAACACTCAGGCGGTTAATTCCTGATTTCAACAGGGCCTGTAAATAGGGAAAACTTATATCATCGGGATTGGCCTCCAACGTAATTTCGGCTTTGGGGGAAACCTCAAATTCATGAAATAAATGGGACAGGATTTCATTCAGTTCTCCTTCTTTTAAAACAGAAGGGGTGCCCCCGCCAAAATAAATCGTTTCAACGGGTTCTCCGTCCAGGTAATTTTTCCGCAACCTGGTTTCCTTTTTCAATGCAGAAATGAAACTACCTGCCAGGCTGGTGTTTACCGTTTTATAAAAATCGCAGTAATAACATTTTTGCCGGCAAAACGGGATATGGATATAAATTCCTGCCATACTTTTTGTTTCTTTGACTTTTCTAAAAAAGTGTAATCCGGAAAATGAAATTAAAACTGTTTATAAAACCTCTTGTCTGGCTCGGGCTCATTTGCTACGGACTGTTCATTCCGGTAAGCGATTTGCCAAAAACATCCTTGTTAAGTATTCCCCATTTCGACAAAATTGTTCATTTTGGTTTGTTTTTCGTTTTCAGCCTTCTGTTATTCAGGCCATTCAAAAAACTTGAAATGCGGTTTCTTTTGCTTGCCCCGGCGGTATCTGTATTGCTGGGAGCCATCCTTGAAACCACCCAACATTTTATTTCTTCATCCAGAAGCAGTAATTTGCTCGATTTTTTTGCCAACACGGCCGGGATTGCCGTATCTGTATTTTTCTATCACTATTTTGTTTCAGAAAAAAAGTGGGAGAAGTATTTTTAGGAAAAACCACCCGTTCAAAGCTTCACAATGTCTTCGTATTTTTTAATGTCCTGGCTGATTATTTCCAGCGTTGTTTCCTTGTAAAACCGGGCAATTTCTTTCCTGAGTTTTTCGTACTGGTGATGAATAGGGCACAATGGTTTTGAAGAATCGTGGGCCTGACAAGACTCCAGGCCAATCAGGCAGTTGGTAAAATACTCTTCGCCATCTACTTTAATCACAATATCCCAAAGGGTAATATCTTCCGGATTTTTTGCCAGTGCAAAACCACCGTTGGGCCCTTTGGTTGAAATTAACAGCTTTTGTTTTACCAGGTTTTGCAAAATTTTACCGAGAAAAGGAGACGACAAATCCAGGTCTTCTGATATTTTTTTAATCCCGAGCATTTTGTCTTCCTTCGAATATTTTCCAAGATAAATAAGCGCTCTTAAAGCGTATTTGCACGTATTAGATAACATATAACTCCTGTTTTTTTATTTATAATTATTTTAAAGGAATTTTAGCAATTCTCCTGGCATGACGGCCGCCTTCAAATTCGGCATTTAAATATGCTTTAACTATTTCCACAGCTTCCTCATCGGTAACAAAACGCGAAGGAATGGCGCAAATATTAGCATCGTTGTGTTGTTTGGCCAGCGCCCCGATTTCCGGATTCCAGCATACTCCCGAACGTATATTTTGATGCTTATTTGCCGTGATACTTATTCCCTGTCCGCTGCCACAAAAAGTAATTGCAGTCTCGTATTCACCTTTTTCGATTGCGTTGGCAACTACATGTCCAAAATCAGGATAATCGCAGGCTTCTTTTGTGTAACACCCTAAATCTTTGTATTGAATTCCATTTTCATTAAAAAACTTAATAATTACCTGCTTTTTATCAAATCCGGCATGGTCGCTTGCTATGGCTATGACTTTATCTTTTAAATCTTTCATTCGGACAAAATTAATACTTTTTGATATTTAATTCAGTTATTTTCTCATATTTCGTTTAAATAATCGCTTTAACTGATTTTTCTCAAGTTTATAGACCGTAAAAACAAAAGTAGCCAATAAAAAAGTATGAACGGGATATTTCACCAGTGCCTGCTGCGATGATGAAAACAAAGAAATAATAAAAAGAACAGCTACTACGGCGAAATAAGTCCCGATTCGTTTTAAATTATAAGGAACCGGATAAAATTTCCGGCCAAAAAAATAGGAAACCACCATCATCAAGAAAAAGGCAATTAAGAGCGCCGCCGCAGAGCCTTTATAGCCAAATTCAGGAACCAGGATAAAATTGAGGGTGATGGTAATTACTGTCCCTGTAATTGCAATATATGCTCCGTAGCGTGTCATGTCAGTAAGTTTATACCACAGCGAAAGTGTGAAATAAATCCCGAAAAAAAGGTTGGCCAGCAATATTACCGGAACTATCGAAAAACCTTCTTCATATTCAAAGGGAATTATCAGTTTTATCACATCGATGTACAGCATCATTCCCAGGAAAATCAGCAAGCCGAAAATCACAAAATACTTCATAATTTCAGCATACATATTTTTGTCGTTTTTACTTTCGGCGCGGGAAAAAAAGAAAGGCTCAAATGCATAGCGGAAAGCCTGTATAAACATGTTCATTAAAACGGCTATTTTAACTGCTGCACCATAAATACCGAGTTGTTTCATCGGCAATTCATCTTCAGGAATCAGAAAAGGAATTAAAATTTTATCGATTTGCTGAATTAAAATACCGGCCATTCCCACAACCAGGATTGGAAAAGAATAATTCAGCATTTTTTGAAGAAGTTTCCTGTCAAAATAAAAGGAGAATTTAAAAATTTCAGGCAACAACAATAAAAGGGTAACTACAGATGCCAGTAAATTTGAAATAAATACATAACCCACACCGATGTCGGGAGAATAAACAAGCCGCAAAATTGAATCCGGATTGTTTTCCATTATTTTTGGGCAAAGCAGTAGAAAAAACAAGTTGAAGGCAATGTTGAATCCGATATTAATCAGCTTTACAACTGCAAATTTTACCGGGCGGTTATTCAGTCTCAGCCTGGCAAACGGAATGGCTGTAAAGGCGTCGATGGAAAGAATAAAACCGAACCATAATATATACTCCGGGTGTTCGGGGTATTTTATGAGACCTGCCAACTGGTTTTTAAACAGCATGATTAAAACCAAAAAAACCGACGAGGATACGAAGAGCGAAACCAGCGAGGTGGAATAAACTTTTTCGGATTCAGAATTTTTTGAGGCAAACCTAAAAAATCCTGTTTCCATCCCGTAGGTTAAAAACACCATAAAAAAAGCAACATACGCATAAAGGTTGGTAACAATCCCGTATTCTTCGGGTGCAAACAAGTTAACATACAGCGGCATCAGCCACCAGTTTAAAAACCGGCCAACAATGCTGCTCATCCCGTAAATTACTGTATCGCCTGCTAATTTTTTAAACTGATTCAACTCGCTTTAATTTTCAAACAAAGATATAATTCATTTGCTTTGTTGCATTCATGTTGTTGTACTTCGTTTGTATATAAATTATATATTTGAATTGAAAAAATGTAAAAATGAAGATATCTGTTTTTCCGGTAGTTATTGTATTTTGTTTGTTTATCACATTTATATCGTGTTCCAACAAACCCAATCGGTCACGTAAACCTGTGAGTACCATTTCAATCCTGCCCAAGGCAAAAAACTATATTTACGGACAAACGGTTACTTTAGATGTTAAAACAAAAGTTAGAAACGGCGAAATTGACAATATTCAGTTGTACTACCAGGATAAATTGCTGAAAGAAAGCAGTGAACTGGAATTTACGGTAGAGGATGTGGAGCTGGATGAAGTGGGAACAAATAAACTGAAAGTGGTTGCCATCAAAACCGACAGCGTTAGCAACTCGCGTGTAATTTCATTCAACGTGGTTTCGGATATTACCCCCAAAAAATACCATTTTCAAACGGTGAATAATTACCCGCATAATAAAAAGTTTTTCACCCAGGGCCTTGAATTTTACAATGGGTTTATCTACGAAGGAACCGGGGAATACGGCAAATCGGGGCTATATAAAGTGGATTTAGAAACCGGCAACACCGTGCAACAACACGAACTTAGTGAAGATTACTTTGGCGAGGGAATTACGATTTTAAACGATAAAATTTACCAGGTTACCTACCGCGAACAACAAGCGTTTGTATATAATTTAAGCGACTTTGAACTGATGGACAGTTTTCAATACAAATCGAAAGAAGGCTGGGGCCTGACAAACGATGGAGAAAACCTGATAATGAGCAACGGTACCCACGAGTTAAAATGGTTGAACCCGTCTGATTTTTCGGAAATCAAAAGAATACAGGTAGCCAATGATCGGGGTACAATTAATAATATTAACGAGCTGGAATATATCGATGAAACCATTTATGCCAATATTTACACCACCAATTCAATCATTCAGATTGATCCGGAAACAGGAAAAGTATTATCGGAAATCAACCTGGAAGGTTTGCTGAACCTGTACCAGGGTAGCTCAGATACCATCGATTACCTCAACGGCATTGCCTATGATACCGAAGGTGACCGTTTATTTGTTACCGGAAAATGGTGGCCGCGCCTTTTCGAAATTGAACTGATTCCTTCAGAATAGGGTAGGTGTGTTTCCGTAATTTATCCTTCCCAGGTGTTTGTAAGCATATTCGGTAGCTTCCCTGCCCCGGGGCGTACGTTTAATAAACCCTTCTTTTATTAAAAACGGTTCATACACTTCTTCAATGGTACCGCTGTCTTCGCCCACAGCCGTTGCAATGGTAGAAATACCAACCGGTCCGCCTTTAAATTTATCGATAATACATAACAGAATCCGGTTGTCCATTTCATCGAGCCCGTGTTTATCGATATTCATTGCTTTCAGGGCGGTTTTCGTAATTTCAATGTCAATATTCCCGTCGCCTTTTACCTGGGCAAAATCGCGTACCCTTCGCAACAATGAATTTACGATACGGGGCGTACCGCGGCTTCTCCCGGCAATTTCACCTGCCGCCTCGTCGCTGATTTCCACATCCAAAATGGCAGCCGAACGTCTGACTATTCCTTCTAAAACGGTATTGTCGTAATATTCAAGATGTGAATTGATGCCAAACCGGGCCCGCAGAGGCGCTGTAAGCAATCCGGAGCGGGTAGTTGCCCCAATCAACGTAAACGGGTTCAGTTCGAGCTGTACGGAACGCGCACTGGGCCCTTTATCTATCATTATATCTATCCGGAAATCTTCCATAGCCGAATACAGGTATTCTTCCACAATGGGCGACAATCGGTGCATTTCATCGATAAAAAGAACATCTCTTTCTTCTAAGTTGGTAAGTAAACCGGCTAAATCTCCCGGTTTATCGAGCACGGGCCCGGAAGTAATTTTAATGCCCACTCCCATTTCATTGGCAATAATGTGCGAAAGGGTGGTCTTTCCAAGTCCGGGTGGGCCGTGTAACAACACATGATCCAGCGCTTCTCCGCGCAACGAAGCAGCCTTTACAAAAATTTCGAGGTTTTCAACAATTTGCTTTTGCCCTTTAAAATCATTGAATTGCAAAGGCCGCAGTTTCCGGTCAAGCTCTTTGTCTGTTTCAGAAAAATTACCGTCTCTTATATTAATTGGTTCGCTCATTTTTTATCGCCCGTAAATTGTTCAATTACCTGATACAGCTCCTCCGCCGTAAAAGGTTTGGGTAAGTAATCATCCATCCCGGCTCGTATGCATTTATCCTTGTCATTATCAAGTGTGTTTGCAGTAAGCGCCACAATGGGAATACGCTGCGCTGTTTCATTGTCTGCTTCGTATTGCCGTATTTCGGCCGTAATCTGAAAACCGTTTTTTTCAGGCAGCATAATGTCCATTAAAATTAAATCCGGCGATTCGTTTTTTACATTCTCCATTGCGTCCCGCCAATTGGTAACACTTACCACCTCATAGTTTTGTTTTTTTAAATGAAAACCAACTACTTTTTGATTTAATACGTTGTCTTCAACTAATAGTACTTTCAATTTCTTTTGTATTATAGTATTATTATATATTACTTTAAATTAAAATACAATGTAAATATTAATGGCCTGTTCATTGTTGTTAATTTCAACTTGTAATTTTTTATAAATATAGCTTTAACACAAATTCCACCAAATTATAAACAGGTTTTTCAAAATTAATCAATTCCTTCCCAATTGATTAATTATTTTTTTAACAACTGTTTGTAACTCCATGTTTTTTAATTTTAGGGTTATGAACCCGTTTATTTGTTGTGAAAAGTGAATCAGAAAATTTTCTTTATTTTTTACTTTAATTCAAAAAATATTGTTAGGGTGACCATCCGGGAGAAATACAAATATTATCTTTAAAATTTATAGTTGTTTTTTCTTCAATTTTTGAAACAATTATTAACATTGCATGGTTTTATAAGATACTGGGGAAAAAGAAATTATATTTAATGACTAACAATTTCAACATACTTGTTCATAAGCTGAATTCGTTCAGGGTTAAATACTATACGTATAAACTCCTGAAAGGATTTATACTTTCTTTTTTTCTTTTACTGTTGATTTACACTGTATTCAGCCTGGTAGAATATTTCGTTTACCTTTCAACCGATATCCGGAAAGTGCTTTTTTACGGGTTTTTAATCTTCGGGGGATTGCTTACCGTGCAGTTTATTTTGATACCGGTTTTTAAACTGCTTCATATTATAAAACCCATTGATATTAAAACAACTACGGTACTGGTTCAGAAACATTTTAAGGATATTGAAGATAAATTACTGAATATTATAGAATTAGCTGAGATTAGCGAATCCACTTATTCCAACGAAATTGTGTTGGCAAGCATCGATCAGAAAATTGAAAAACTGAATGTTTTTGATTTTTCTGAAGCCGTGCAATTTAAAAATCTGCGTATTGTACTTTCGTATTTTTTATTCAGCCTTTTTGTAGCTGCCATCATATTTATTTCAAACAAATCAGTTTATACCAGTGCCACCCACCGGCTTCTGCATTATAATACCGCTTTTACAAAGCCGGCGCCTTTTTCTTTTCAGTTAATGAATTCCGATTTAAAAGCTACCAAAGGCGACGCTTATAAAATACAGGTTCAATGTGAGGGGGATGAAATTCCGCAGATACTTTATATCAACATCGATGGGAATAATTATTTAATGAAAAATACAGCAGCCGGAAAGTTTGAATTTGAAATGGCTTCGGTTATTAACCCGGTTACTTTTTATTTTACCGATTTAAAATATAATTCAGAAGAATATTTGCTGGAACTTTTACCCAAACCAGGCATTACGAATTTTGATGTGCATGTTTCACCGCCTGCATACACGGGGTTACCCGATCAGGAATTCGAAAACACAGGCGATTTGCAGGTACCCAACGGAACCGAAGTTGAATGGAACTTTCAGGGTATTGACATCGACACGTTATACCTGGCGCTGGCCGATTCAAACTTTTTAGAGCCGGAAAAAACAGAAAACGGTTTTAACATCGATTCAAAGTTTTTCAAATCCACCAATTATTCAGTTTATATAAAAAATGATTTAACGGAACCCGAGCTGGCATTTTCTTATGGTGTGGAGGTAATTCCTGATTTATATCCTGAAATAGAAGTAGTAAGGACGCAGGATTCTGTTAAAATGACGCGTTACTTTTTTAAAGGTATAATTGGAGACGATTATGGGTTTTCTGAGTTGAAATTTCATTACAATATCAACAACACCGACTCGGCCATTTCCATTCCTGTTCAGAAAAATTTAACCGACCAGGATTTTTATTTCAGTTTCGATTTTAATGAAATTGACACCAACTCCGGAATGGTTTCGTATTATTTTTCGGTTACCGATAACGATGTCATAAATAATTATAAAACAACTACTTCCAATAACTTTGTATTCGAAATTCCGGACAGGGAAACGATTGCCGAAAATGAAAATGAGCAGTTTAAAAACCTGGAAAACATGTTGGACGAAAGCCAGGAACTGGCGAAAGAAATACAGGATGACCTTCAAAACCTGCAGCTGAAAAACATGGATTCCAATGTATCGGAGTGGGATAAGTCGCAGATGGTAGAAGAAATACTATCAAAACAAAGTAAGCTGGAAAAATTGTACGACAGAATTAAAAACGATAATGAAAAGCTTAATAATTTTACGGATTCCTTTAAAGGGCAAAACGATGAAATTAGGGAAAAGCAAGAACAAATTGAAGAACTTTTGGATGAGGTATTTACCGATGAATTAAAGGAATTGTTGGAGGAGTTTGAAAAATTATCGGAAGAATTTGACAGCAAAAAACTGAACCAGCTTTCTGACGAGATGGATATGTCGTATGACGATTTGCAAAAACAATTGGACCGGAACCTGCAGATGCTACGCCGGATGAAAGTTGAGCAAAACCTTCAGGATGTAATTGATGACATGAACCGTATGTCAATCGAGGAAGAAAACCTGGCCGAGGAGGTGAGTGAAAAATCGAATTTTGAGGAGGTTAAAGAGAAGGTTTCTGAACATCAGGAGGAGCTTGACCGTGTAAAAGAAGATTTGAACGAATCACTGTTATTGAATGAACAACTCGAAAAACCATTGAATTTTGATGATTTCAGTGAAGAGCTGGAAGACATTGAAAAAAGTATGGAAGACAGTAAAAACGAGTTGGATAAGAAAAACAGGAAGAAATCGGGGGCGCGTACCAAGGAGACTTCTGAAAAAATGGAGAGTACGGCATTTTCAATGCAACAAATGCTCAATTCAAACAGCATGGAGCAAAACATGGAAAATATCCAGAATCTCCGTCAGATTTTGAGTAACCTTATATTTTTGTCTTTTGAACAGGAAGAAGTATTGGATGCAATAACGAATATGGACAATATGGATCCCTCGATGAATGAGTATCACCATCAGCAAAAGAGAATCAGTGATCAGAGCAAAATAGTGGAGGATTCGTTATATGCCCTGGCCAGGCGCACACCCCAAATTAGCAGTAAAGTAAACAACGAGTTGCTCACTATGCAATTAAACCTGAATAAAGCCATTGAATTAATGGAAGAGGATGAAATTTCGAACGCCAGGGCGAGCCAGCAATATGTAATGACGTCATCCAATAATCTTGCCCTGCTGTTAAATGAAGCGCTCGAAAACCTTGAAGAACAAATGGCCAACGCCCAGCCCGGTGATCAGGAATGCGAAAACCCGGGCAATGGAAAACCGGGAATGAACATGCTGAAAGAGACATCCGAAGACATTCAAAAGCAGCTGGAGCAGATGATTGAACAAATGAAAAACGGGGGAGAGCGGCCGATGAATCAGCAAATGGGTCAGTCATTAATGCAACATGAAATGATGCAGCAAATGTTGCGCGAAATTATGAACGATGGCACTGTTGGCAGCGATGCCCGAAAAACATTACAGCAAATCGACAACATCCTGGAACAAAACCGTAAACAGTTGATGAATAAGAATGTAAATGCTGAAATGCTGGAAAGGCAGAATCAAATTACGACCCGGCTGCTCGAGGCTGAAAAATCGGAATTGGAAAGGGAGTATGAAGATGAACGGGAGAGCCAAAGCGCCGAAGATTTCTACAGTGATCCTGTTGAATATTTTGAATATGAAGAAGATAATAATTTTTCAATTGAGTATTTACAACGGAATGCACATAAATTGAATAATTTTTACAATAATAAATACAAACAATATTTGAAAAGCATTGAAGACGAATCAAATTGAAAGTTACTCCTGAAATACTAACCATTAAATCGGATAAAAAGGAATTAAATAAAGTAGATAAATTTTTATCCCGGATATTTGTAAAAAATAACTTACCCTTTAGCAGATATAACAGGGTTTTGTTATGTGTTTCAGAAGCTGTTGTTAATTCAATTGAACATGGAAATCGCAATGACCTGGATAAACAGGTTTCGATTGGTATTGATTGTAAAAAAGAAAAAATATTTTTGGAAATCCGGGACCAGGGAGAAGGGTTTGATTATACCAACATTGAAGATCCCACCAAAATAAAAAATGTTAAAAAGGAATTTGGCCGGGGAATTCATATTATAAAAAATTTTTGCGAGGAGATGGAATTTAATGAAAGGGGAAATTGTGTTTATTTAAAAATTGATGTGAGTGAGTAGTATCGAATTTTTTTTTGAAGATATTAAACCCTTTAAAACTACATTTGACGACCTTAAAAATCATATTAATTATCTGATTGATAATGAGTTAAAACAAACCGGCGATATCTCGGTTATATTTTGCTCAGACCAATATTTATTAAAAATCAATGAACAATACCTTGCGCACGATTATTATACCGATATAATAACGTTTAATTATGTGGAGGGAACAGTTATTTCAGGCGATTTATTTATTAGTGCGGACAGGGTAAAAGAAAATGCCGGGATTTACAATGCCGGGTTTTTACAGGAGTTGTACAGGGTAGTGTTTCATGGGGTGCTGCATTTAATTGGGTTGAACGATGAAACGCCGGAGGAAAAGGAAATAATGAGGGAAAAAGAAAATTTTTACCTTGACAAATTTGATTTTAGCAGGGAGAAGAAATGATTACAAAATACGATGTTATAGTAGTAGGAGGCGGACACGCCGGGTGTGAAGCAGCAGCAGCAGCCGCGAATCTGGGGTCCAAAACGTTGTTGATTACAATGGATATGACCAAATACGCGCAGATGTCTTGTAATCCCGCCATGGGTGGAATTGCCAAAGGGCAGATTGTGCGCGAAATTGATGCGCTGGGCGGGTATTCCGGTATAATTGCGGATAGAACCACCATTCAGTTCCGGATGCTCAATCTTTCTAAAGGACCGGCCATGTGGAGTCCCCGGTCACAAAACGATCGGTTCCGGTTTACCGAATTATGGCGGCAAACCCTTGAATCGGTTGATAACCTCGATTTGTGGCAGGATGCCGTTGTTTCTTTGATTATAGAAGATAACGAGGTGAAAGGGGTCCGGACGAAAATTGGAGTGGATTTTTACAGCCAAACTGTTATTTTAACCAACGGCACTTTTTTAAACGGATTAATTCATGTGGGGTCTTCCCAAATGAAAGGCGGGCGCATTGGAGAGGCAGCTTCTTATAATATTTCGGAACAACTGTTCGATGCCGGTTTTAAAACGGGCAGGCTGAAAACCGGTACGCCCGTTCGAATTGATGGGCGAACCATCGATTTTTCTCAGCTTACTGAGCAGAAAGGCGACGATAACCATTTTGCTTTTTCTTATTTACCCGGCAACAAATCGAAACTTCAACAACGTTCGTGCTGGATTACGCACACCAATCCGGAAGTACACAGCGAACTGGAACTGGGATTCAATTTTTCACCCATGTTTGACGGTACCATTCAAAGTACCGGGCCGCGGTATTGCCCCAGCATCGAATCGAAACTGGTTACGTTTGCCGATAAACAGAAACATCAGCTATTTTTGGAACCTGAAGGGGAATCAACCGTCGAATATTATTTGAATGGCTTTTCTTCTTCGCTTCCCTGGCAGGTGCAGTATAAAGCAATGCAGAAAATTCCGGGGTTGGAAAATGCAAAAATATTCCGCCCGGGTTACGCCATTGAATACGATTATTTCGATCCCACCCAGCTGTACCATACCCTCGAAACTAAAATGATAAAAAATCTTTACTTTTCCGGACAAATAAATGGAACCACCGGATATGAAGAAGCCGGCGCCCAGGGAATCATGGCAGGAATAAATGCACATTTGCGTTGCCATTCGCCCGGACAGGAATTTGTACTAAAAAGGGATGAAGCCTATATTGGCGTTTTAATTGACGACCTGGTGACAAAAGGAGTGGATGAACCTTACCGGATGTTTACAAGTCGAGCTGAATTCAGGATTTTACTTCGTCAGGACAATGCAGACAGCCGGCTCACCGAAAAATCGTATAAATTGGGGCTTGCTTCCCTGGAACGTAAAAATTTGTTGCATGAAAAAACACGGTTAATTGCGGATATTATTCGTTATGCACGAAAATTTAGTGTGAAGCCAGACACTGTAAATCAATTACTTATAAGTAAAGGAACCACGGAATTAAAGCAAGGCGTTAAATTATACGACCTTATTTTACGCCCTCAGATTTCGATATTTGACTTGATGGAGGGCATCGCCCCGTTTAAATCGTTTCTCAGCAGGGTTCCCGACCAACGAAAAACCGAAATTATCCAGGGTGCCGAAATTTCCATAAAATACGAAGGGTATATTAATCGTGAAAAAGCCTTCGCTGAAAAACTCGATAAATTTGAACATATTCAAATAGAGAATAAGTTTAATTATAGTAAATTGAAATCACTATCAACCGAAGCACGCCAAAAGCTCGAAAAAATCAATCCTAAAACCATCGGGCAGGCAAAAAGGATTTCCGGTGTGTCTCCCTCCGATATAAATGTTTTATTAATTTTGCTGGGCAGATAACACTTTGTTTCACGTGGAACAAAAACCAAATCAATTATGGATTTAAAAAGTAAAATCAGGGAAATCCCCGATTTTCCAACCAAAGGAATTAGTTTTAAAGATATAACTACGCTTTTAAAAGATAAGGCGGCTTTACGGTTTGTTACCCGAAAAATTACGGAAGAGTTCAGGGATAAACAAATTACAAAAGTTTTAGGAATCGAATCCCGTGGGTTTATTTTTGGGGGTGCAGTGGCCCATGAATTAAATGCAGGATTTGTTCCTGTCAGGAAAAAGGGAAAACTTCCTGCTGAAAAAGTTTCTGAAACATACGAACTGGAATATGGAAACGATACGGTGGAGATTCATCGCGATGCGTTGACGGAAGAGGACGTGGTTTTGATTCACGACGATTTGCTGGCTACCGGAGGAACGGCTCATGCCGTTTTGAAAATGGTGAAAAGGATGGGTGTGAAAACCGTTTATTTCAGCTTTATTTGTGATCTGGAATTTATTGAAACACCTCAAAAACTGGCCATCCATAAATTTCAGCCGCAGGTATTGGTAAAATATTCATGAAGTACCAGGCAAAAAATAGTAACATTGATTATTTAAAAAACCTGATTTCCGTGCTACCCGGGAAACCCGGTATCTATCAGTTTTTCGACAATACCGGGAAGGTTATTTATATTGGAAAGGCTAAAAACCTCAAAAAACGGGTTGCCTCTTACTTTTCAAAACAACAGAACAATCGTAAAACCACGCTGCTGGTACGAAATATTGCCGACATTAAACACATGGTTGTAGATAGCGAACAGGATGCCCTGTTACTGGAAAATAACTTTATTAAAAAATATAAACCCCGGTATAATATTTTGTTGAAGGACGATAAAAGTTATCCCTGGATTTGTATAAAAAATGAACCCTTCCCGAGGGTTTTTAAAACGCGAAACCTGGTAAAAGACGGTTCGAAGTATTTTGGCCCTTATACTTCCATTTATACGGTGCGTACGTTGCTTGAATTGTTCAAAAAGGAATATAAACTGCGTACCTGTAATTATCAACTCACCGATAAAAATATCCAGGAAGGAAAGTATAAAGTTTGCCTTGAATACCATATTGGAAACTGTGAAGGGCCTTGCGAAGGGTTGGTTTCCGCTGAAAAATATAACCGCGGAATTCATGATATTACCAACATTCTGAAAGGAAATATATCGGGTGTGATTAAGCACCTTGAGGGTTTAATGAGCGAAATGGCGCAGAAAATGAATTTTGAAGAGGCGCAGGAAATCAAAGAAAAATACGACTCACTCAAACGGTTTCAAAGTAAATCTACCATTGTTTCTCCTACGATTACAGATGTCGATGTGTTTTCCATCGACGGCGATGAAAAATTTGCATATATTAATTACCTGAAAGTTATAAAAGGAGCGATTATCCAGACTTTTACCCTTGAAATTAAAAAGAGCCTGGATGAGCCCGTTGAAGATTTGTTAATGGCCGGAATTGTGGATATCAGGCAAAAAATTTTCAGTAATGCCAAAGAAATTTTGGTTCCGTTTATGCCTGAAACTTCTTTGAAAGATGTCACTTTTAAGGTGCCGCAACGTGGTGATAAAAAGAAATTACTCGATTTATCGCTCAGAAATGCTAAATATTTCCGGTTGGAAAAAGAAAAACATGCCGTTCAAAAAAATCCCAAAATCAGGCAGGAACGAATTCTTAAAACCATTCAGAAGGACCTCCAGCTTCCTGAAATGCCTGTGAATATTGAATGTTTCGACAACAGTAATTTGCAGGGGACCCATCCTGTTGCTGCATGCGTTGTTTTCAAAAATGCACGGCCATTCAAAAAAGATTACCGGCATTATAATATAAAAACGGTTACCGGTCCCGACGATTATGCGTCTATGGAGGAAGTGGTTTATCGCAGGTACCACCGATTAAAAAATGAAGAGAAGGAACTGCCCCAACTGATTGTAATAGACGGTGGAAAAGGCCAGCTTTCATCGGCGGTTTCGGCGTTGGAAAAGCTCGGCTTGCGCAGTAAAATTTCAATAATCGGGATTGCCAAAAGACTGGAAGAGATCTATTTTCCGGATGATCCTGTGCCGGTTTACATTAATAAAAACTCGGAAACGCTGAAAATTATTCAGCAGTTGCGCGATGAAGCCCACCGGTTTGGAATTACTTTTCACCGGAATAAACGCTCTAAAATGATGACCGGTTCTGAACTCAACCAAATTAAAGGGATTGGTGAAAAAACCGTTAAAAAATTGCTGACTGATTTTAAATCGGTCCGGAACATTAAAAATACGGATAAAGAAAAACTAATTCAATCTGTGGGAGTTGCTAAGGCAGCACTCATTTTTCAACATTTTCATCCATCGGATTAGATTATGGGTAAAAAAGTATTGCTGGGTATGAGTGGAGGAATCGATAGTTCTGTTAGTGCCATGCTGCTTCAGGACAGGGGTTTTCAGGTAATGGGGATTTCATTCATTTTCTCGGGAAATGACGATGTAAACCATCATAATACACAATCTGCCAAAATGTTGGCCCGGAAATGTGGGATCGAACATCTTACAATTGATTTGCGAAAAGAATTTAACGATTTGGTTATCAACTATTTTATAAATAGTTACCAGTCAGGAATTACACCGTTTCCGTGTGCGGTTTGTAATCCAGGGTTAAAATTTTTCAATCTCGAAAAATACGCCGATAAATACGGATGCGATTTCATTTCTACCGGGCACTATGTGAAAATAGTTGAATATGAGGGTATTAAATATATTTCTTCTGCCAGGGACCCGGAAAAAGATCAGTCCTTTTTTCTTTGGGGACTTCGAAAAGAGCTTATTGAACGATTGATTTTTCCGCTTGGAGATATGCACAAACAAGCGGTCCGGAAGTTTGCCGTAGCCCGGGGTTTTCCTTCTTTATCGGAAAAAAGAGAAAGCCTGGGAGTTTGTTTTGTTGAGGGCAACAATTATCGTAAATTTCTTATTGATAATGATATAGAAGCGCCTCCCGGCAATTTTACAGATACTCAGGGAAATGTACTCGGTAAACACAAAGGAATTTTTCATTACACCGTTGGCCAGCGAAGAGGGCTGGGAATAAACCTGAACAAACCACTGTTTGTGTCCGAAATCAAGGCCGATACAAACGAAGTGGTTTTAGCCGGTTTTAGCGAAATGTACCGAACCCGCATTTTTTTAAAAAACGTTCATTTTGTGAGCAAACACGAACCTGAAAACGAAAAAATTTATACTGTTAAAATTCGCTACCGGTTGCAGGAAAACCCTTGCAGGGTTATTCAACATGCTGATGAAAAGGCGGTTGTTGAGCTGCTGGAGCCTGTTTCCATGGTGGCAAAAGGGCAAACTGCCGTGATTTATGATAAAAACCGGGTAATTGGTGGCGGTTTTATCGAAGGTTCCCAATAATCAGTGCGGTTTGCGGTACTTGTCGTTCCCTTCAAGCAAGCCCAGGTAACTTATATACCGGCTTTGGGCCACTTCGCCGCTTTCTACGGCCTCTTTTACCGCGCAACCCGGTTCGTGTGTGTGGGAGCAATTGTTATACTGACAGTTTTTCGATTGTTTAAATATTTCCGGGAAATAATGCGAAATTTCCCAGGCTTCCATGTTCAGCATACCAAATCCTTTTATTCCCGGGGTGTCGATGATGTGGCCGCCGAATGATAAACGATACATCGCCGAAAAAGCTGTGGTGTGTTTACCGGTTTTATGCATTTCTGAAATTTCCAGCGTTTTCAGGTTTAACCCGGGTTCAATGGAGTTGATAAGGGTTGACTTCCCTACCCCGCTGTGCCCGTTAATTACATTCGTTTTGTTTTTAAGCGCTGTTTTCAGTTCATCCATTCCTGCGCCGGTTTTTGCGGATGTAGCGAGGCACGGATACCCAATTTTCGTATATACAGAAACAAGGGAATCCAACCGGGTATTCTCTTCCGGTCCATAAATATCTGTTTTGTTGAAAACAAGGAGCACCGGAATGCGGTAAGCTTCCGCCGAAGCCAGGTACCGGTCGATAAACGTAGTGGTGGTAACCGGGTGGGTAATGGTAACCACCAACACGGCCTGGTCGATGTTTGCTGCAATTATGTGCGATTGTTTTGAAAGGTTGGGCGAACGGCGGACAATGTAATTTTTGCGGTCGGAAACCGAAGTTATCCATCCGTAGTTTTTTGTATTATCGTTTTTTGGTTCCTGTTGAACGGTAAAACCTACATTATCCCCCACTGCCACGGGGTTGGTACTTTTAATGCCTTTGATACGGAAATTTCCTTTTATTTTACAATCATACACATTCCCGTTTTCGTCTTCAACGGCAAACCAGCTTCCTGTCGATTTTATTACCAATCCTTTTTTCAAACCTGTAAA
>CAYRBS010000015.1:0-17491 GCA_964422335.1 uncultured Mariniphaga sp.
GTGCTTCCCTGAAAGCCGAAGATTTCCTCGGTATCATCAATGGATTTTAAAAGAACCTGAAAAATCTTATATACTCAAAGCTCTGCTTTTTAAGCGGGGCTTTTTTATTTTTACAGAAAATATTTGGATGATGACTTACCTGAAACTCGCTGTAAAAATTACCCCTTTTGAAGAATGGCTGCGCGATGTGCTGACCGCGCAACTCACCGAAACTGGTTTCGAAAGTTTTGTGGAAACCGATGACGGTTTTGAAGGATTTATTCCTGAAACAGATTTTAATGAGGAGGAAGTTTCCAACCTGCTCCAGTCGTTTGAAGAAAATTACACTTTCGCTATTCAAAAAGAACTGATTGAGGAGAAAAACTGGAACGAAGAGTGGGAGAAAAACTATTTCAAACCGCTGGTGATTTCCGGCGAATGCCTGGTAAGGGCGCCCTTTCACAAAGATTATCCGCAATGCAATTATGAAATTGTAATTGAACCCAACATGGCTTTCGGAACCGGGAACCACGAAACCACTTCTCTGATGATGGAAGCTATCCTGAAAGAGAATTTGGCAGGGAAAAAAGTACTCGACATGGGCTGCGGTACCGGCATTCTGGGCATCCTGGCTTCCATGAAAGGGGCGAAGAAAATTACCTCCATCGACATCGATGAATGGTCGGTAAAAGGAACGTATGAAAATGCCGCACTGAACAACATCAAAAACCTGAACGTAAAAAAAGGCGATGCGTCCCTGCTTGGCCATCAAAAATACGACCTGATTTTTGCCAACATCCACAAAAATGTACTGATGGAAGATTTGCCGGCTTACTCAAAATCCCTGAATAAAAACGGGAAGCTTTTTATGAGCGGTTTTTACACCGAAGATATCGCAGACATAAAAAGCAAGGCTGAAAAAGTTGGGCTGAAAGAAGCAGGTTGTACTTCAAAAAATAACTGGGTAGCAGAGTTTTTTTCAAAAACAGGTGATTAACATTTTTTAGACTGGACTATCAAAACCATGTTGTCGGGCATATAATCTTAATCCTTGCTGCACATCCCTTTTTCTAATTTCTGTATGTAAGATATCATTCCCTTCGTAGATGTAAAAAATATTTCTGAGGTATTTTTTTCCGAACGAGCATAACTCTTTCGGGGTATAAAAAACTGAGGGGCAGATCCCGCAAACTTCATTTATTCGGTTATCCAGATAGTTATTGAAATCTTCCTTTTGTGTAAAATCCTTCCGGTGGGTAATAACATCATCACATTTTTTTTCAATCAGATGAGTACAACCATTGCAAACATCATCTGATTCGATTACAATTTCCAGTTTCAAGTTTGAGTCGTTAAAAATTTGGAAAGCAACCCTATGATATGAATGCTGAAACGGGTGCGGCTTTATCTCTTTTTCACTCCCAAAATCACGTATCATGTCAAAAAAATGGTGAATTCTCAGTTTCATTTTTTAATATTTAAAATTTCGTTTCTATCCATCTCCCAAACCTCTAAATCCCTGATATTTTTTCCATCAATGACAAACCGTACGGCGGTGCATTTTTTATGAAACCCTTTGTAACCGGCAGCTCCCGGGTTGATGTGCAGCAGCTCCAGTTTCTTATCATAAATCACTTTTAAAATATGCGAATGTCCGCTGATAAAAAGCTGCGGCGGTTTTCTGTAGATTTCAGGTTTTACATACCGTTCGTACCTGCCGGGATAACCCCCAATATGTGTCATCCAAACGTCCACCTCCTCGCAATAAAAACGTTGGTGCAATGGGTAAACGGTACGAACATCCTGCCCGTCGATGTTGCCGTAAACACCTTTCAGCGGTTTAAATGCAGCGAGCTGATCGGCCAGTTCCAGGGTACCAAAATCGCCGGCATGCCATATTTCATCTACGTTTTCAAAAAAAGAAAAAAGCCTTTCAGGTAAAAAACCATGTGTATCAGAAAGGAGACCGATTCGTTTCATTTATCTTGACTTTGTGCCGAAAATTAAACTAAATTTGTTTGATATAAATGCAAAACAATTAAAAATTGAATTATGAAATCAATAGTAGCGAAATTCCAGGTGAAGCAAGGACAGGAGGAAAAGTTTTTAAAACTGGTTAATGAACTGGTTGAAGCATCGCAAAAAGAAAAAGGATGTATTGAATATATTTTGCATAAAGATGTGAAAAAAGCGCTTAACTATTGTATCATTGAAAAGTGGAAAGACCAGGCTGCCATCGATGAACACAATAATACCAAACATTTTACCACTATTGTTCCTCAGATTACTGAAATTGCCCAGGCCGAAATCGATATTTACCAACCGGTTTAAAAAAGAATGATTATGAAACGAGTAGTAATTGTCCGGCATGCCAAATCGGTACCTTACGGGTACGACGATGATTTTAACCGCGACCTGCGCGATCGCGGAAAAAATGATGCAAAACTGGTAAGCAAAGAGTTGAACAACATGGGAATAATGCCTGATGCCATGATATCGAGCCCGGCAAAACGTGCTTTGAAAACGGCCCGTATTTTTGCTGAAAACCTGGGCTTTGAGCGGAAAAAAATCAGAGAGGCAGAAGAAATTTACGATGGGTTAACTACTGCTGAATTCCTTGACTTAATTAAGGAATTACCGGATGATGTGGAAACCGCCTTCTTTTTCGGCCACAACCCGGGGTTTCACATTTTTACCGGCAACCTGCTCAAAAGCTATCACGAAGATATGCCCACCTGCGCAACCGTCGGAATCGATTTCGAAGTGGATAAATGGAACCAGGTTGAAGTACGCAGCGGCAAACAGGCTTTCCGGCTCATTCCAAAAATGTTTAAGTAAATCCGTTTATGCAGCTTTTTTACATTCCCGGAATTTCCGGCAATACGGTTATTCTCGATGAGGCAGAATCGAAACATGCCATTAAAGTTTTGCGGCTTACGCAGGGAAGCAGGGTGCAGATTATTGACGGGAAAGGTGGTTTTTATGAAGCCGAAATTGCCGAAGCACATCCCAAAAAATGCCGGCTTACCATTTTGGATGTTCAAAAAGAAACCGGCAAAAAAAACTACCAAATTCACATTGCCATTGCCCCTACCAAAAATATGAGCCGGTTCGAGTGGTTTCTCGAAAAAGCAACGGAAATTGGCATAAACGAAATCACCCCCATTCTGTGCCACCATTCCGAACGCAAAACCATTAAAACCGAGCGGCTGGAAAAGATCCTGGTTGCAGCCATAAAACAGTCGGTAAAAGCCTACCTGCCAAAGTTAAATGAACTCACGTCTTTTAGTGAATTCATTCAAAACGTGGAAATGAAACAAAAATTTATTGCCCATTGCAACGAAGGGGACAAACCTCATTTGAAAGATTTGGCTGCAAAAGACAGGGACGCTGCAATACTGATTGGGCCGGAGGGCGATTTCAGCCCCGAAGAGGTGGAACTGGCCCTCGCAAACGGATTCCGGGAGATTTCACTCGGCACTGCCCGGTTGCGGACCGAAACTGCCGGGGTGGTTGCCTGTCACATTGTTAACCTGCAAAATGAATAAACAGACCGGTACCCCGCCGGACAACCCGGCCCGAATTAATTTTCAGAATCCAATCAGGATTTGTAATTTTCGCAAAAATTGAAAAATGAAGGTATTCATAATTACTCTATTACTGATGGCAGGTTTGAACAGTGCCGGACAAACTCCGGGGGTTCGGATTGGCTTGTTAAAATACAGCGGTGGCGGCGACTGGTATGCTGATCCGACTTCCCTGCCCAACCTGATAGATTTTTGCAACCAGCAAATGAATACCAACATCCACCCCGAACCCTCTACCGTAGAAGTGGGAAGTACCGAAATTTTCAACTTCCCGTTTGTCCACCTCACCGGACACGGAAACATTGTGCTTTCGGAAAATGAAGCGCTCAACCTGAAAACTTACCTGGAAGCCGGGGGCTTTCTGCATGTTGACGATAACTACGGGTTAGATGAATATTTCAGGCGTGAAATTAAAAAAGTGTTCCCTGACAACGAACTGGTGGAACTACCTCCCTCCCACCCGCTTTTTCATCAAAAATACAGTTTCGATGAAGGGCTTCCCAAAATTCACGAGCATGACAACAATCCTCCGCAGGCTTTTGGTATTTTCATTGAAAACCGGTTGGTGTGCCTGTACACGTATGAATCGGATATCAGTGACGGATGGGAAGATGAGGATGTTCACAACGACCCGCCCGGATTACGCGAAACAGCATTAAAAATGGGGGCAAATATCATCTCATTTGTTTTTAACCAATAGCTCTGAATAAACGTTAAAAAAAATACAACTAAAAATTATCTCAAACGTTATATCTAACAATAATAATTTTTAAACAGAAAGAAATGAGAAAATTAATTTTTGCATTAACACTGTTTTTCACAATTACCCTGGCTGCACATGCGCAGGATTACAACACAGGAATAGGTGTGCGGGGCGGTCTATCGAATGGTCTCACCGTTAAACATTTTATCAGTAGTAACACCGCAATTGAAGGGTTGCTTTCCACTCGGTGGAGAGGATTCCATGTTACCGGATTGTACGAAATCCATGCACGGGCATTCAATACCCCGAGGCTTAACTGGTATTATGGTTTTGGCGGCCACATTGGTTTTTGGGACGGTTACAGCGGACACCCCTGGTTCGAAGATTCCAGCGGCAGCTACACTGTTTTGGGTATCGACGGGATTCTCGGGCTGGAATACAACATCGAGGCCATTCCGTTTAATATCAGTTTAGATTGGAAACCGGGACTAAACCTTATTGGCTACACCGGTTTTTGGGGCGATGAAGTAGCGCTCTCTATCCGGTATATTTTTTAAACGATTGGAAAAAAAATTATAAAAAAGCCCTTCTGTTTTCAGAAGGGCTTTTTCTGTATTGCGCGATGTTATCGCTGAAAATGAAAATCCTGTATATATCAAACTCCAAACAGCTGCTAAGCTTTTTCAAGCTTTAATGTTTTGGTTGGCTGGTCACATACTTCCGAAGGACCAAAATACTGGATGGGCCCCGGGTAAATGTAATTCGTTTTGATTGCCCATTCATCGCGCTTCGACTCAAAATATTTATACGGCGCGCCATCCAATTCAACCAAAGCTTTTTGAATAACCGGTTTCATGTGTCCGTGCCGTTTTTCCATGTTCATCATCGTGGTAACCGGCACTCCTCCGGCCAGCCAATCTTTGGCAGGTGCGGTAAGGTTCCGTACCGAGGCCATGTACCCGGTTTTTCCTTCCGATGCTAAAACCGAAGCAGTATAGCCCAGCGAATAGCAATAATCGGCATCGAAATTGGAGGGGGCGGCACAACGTCCTTCGTACCCGAAGAAGTGGTACTGCGTGCTGAACTTACCGTCAAATTTTCCTTCTTTCTTCCATTCCGAGAGGCGGGTTTTAACCATTTCACCCAGCAGTTTCTCGGTTTCAATGAGTGAAACCTGCACATTTCCGTGCGGGTCACGGTCGAGGGTCAGCTGGGTGGCAATGCCTGAAGGCAGGGATGTAAACACTTTTGCCGACTCACTGGTGAGCTGCGAAGCTAACCATTCCAGCCGGTGGCTTTTTTTCAGCATCTTAAATTCTTTCCCGGTATCGGTCCCTTCTGCCAGCAGGTCGTTCAACTCTGCAATCAGTTTTTTCATTTCCGGAATAAACTCAATCAGCCCTTCAGGAATAAGTGCCACACCAAAGTTTTCATTATTGGCGGCACGTTTTGCAACCACTGAGGTCATGAGTTCAACAATCTCGCCGAGTGTTTGCTGCTTTTTTTCTACTTCTTCTGAAATCAGGGTAATGTTGGGTTGTGTTTGAAGGGCACATTCCAGCCCGATATGCGATGCCGAGCGTCCCATGAGTTTAATGAAATGCCAGTATTTCTTGGCTGAATTGGCATCGCGCTGGATGTTACCTATCAGTTCAGTATAAACTTTTGTGGCGGTGTCGAAACCAAACGAAGTTTCAACCATTTCATTTTTCAGGTCCCCGTCGATGGTTTTGGGGCATCCGATTACCTGTACGCCAGCTTTCTTCTGTTCATAATATTCGGCCAGCACACAGGCATTTGTATTCGAATCGTCGCCGCCAATAACTACCAGTGCATTCAGGTTCAACTCTTTTGCAACTTCCAGCCCTTTGTCGAATTGCCATTCTTCCTCTAACTTGGTACGGCCCGACCCAATAATATCGAAACCGCCGGTATTCCTGTATTCATCGATAATCTCGGAAGTCAGCTCCATGTATTTGTGTTCAACCAGTCCGCCGGGTCCACCTAGAAACCCATAAAGTTTACTTTCGGGGTTGATCTTTTTAATCCCATCAAAAATTCCGGAAATTACATTGTGTCCGCCCGGCGCCTGCCCACCGGAAAGTATAACCCCCACGTTTACAGGCGACCCGGAAGTGTCTTTTTCCCCTTTTTCAAAGGTAATTAAAGGCATCCCGTAAGTATTCGGAAAAAGCTTCAGGATATCTTTCTGGTCAGCTACTGATTCTGTTTTGGCGCCTTCAGTAAGTTTTACTGCACCTCTCAGCGCCTGGGGCAATTTGGGCTGGTATTTTGCCCTTTCTTTTTGTAATGCACTAATATTCATTTCAATTGTATTTTAATTTCACCAGTCAATTTTACCAAAAATAATGTATTTTACGCGTTTGTCCTATGGAAGATTTTTATCTTCCGCCGATTTAAAGATAACTTAAAAGGAAGTTGGTTAATTTTACATTTGGGGGAAAGGAATAATGGAGCTTTTGTACCGGGAACGTCCCTATTGTTTCATCCGTTGTTTATCGGTTCTTTTTTTCCATTTCTCCAGGGCCAGTTTCTGGAGGTCTTCCACTTTGTCCGATTCATCCACAATCTCGAGGCCGAGCAGCGTTTCAAACAAATCTTCCATGGTAACCAGGCCCACCACGCTTCCAAAATCATCGGCCACCATGGCCAGGTGTTCCCTGTTCAGAATGAGCGTATCCATTAATTTAGCCACCGTAAAATTATCTTCCACAAAAAGAATGTCGCGTTTAATTTCGGAAGCTTTCACCGAGTGTTTGTCCTGAGCCAGGTTTTCCAGTATATTGTCTTTTAAGATAACTCCGGTTATGTTATCAGGATGTTCGTGATAAACCGGAATACGCGAAAAAACCATGGGGTTCAGTTCTTTATAAATCTCGCTCATATTCTCTTCTTCGTCCACCATCATTATTACAGAACGGGGCGTCATAATATCGCGGACTTTCAGGTTTTCCAGACGAAGCAGGTTTTGAATGATCGACTTTTCCTCCCGGTCAAGCGCACCGCTTTTGAGCCCTGCATCGGCCATTGCGGCAAAATCGGCCCGGCTAAGGACACTGCGCCCCTTTTCGGTTTTCACCATGCGGGTGATGCCTTTACTGAGCCAAACAAACGGAGCCAGCACAAATAACAAAACCCGCAACGAACGCACCGTAAACGGAGTAAGCTGTTTCCAGAAATTGGCGCCGAGTGTTTTGGGAATAATTTCAGAAAGAATAAGAATGGCCAGGGTCATAAGCCCGGCAATCAACGATTCATACGTAACATTAATAAACAGGAAGCTAACCTGGTGGGTTCCGAACAAAAGTCCGGCCTGAACACCTACCCCCATCGCCCCGACCGTATGCGCAATCGTATTTAACGTAAGAATAGCCGAAAGGGGTTTATCAATGTCATCCTTCATTTTATTGAGTATGTGCCCTATAACAGGCTTCTCTTTCTGCATACGGCTGATATAGGATGGGGTAATGCTTAAAATTACCGCCTCCCACATGGAGCAGAAAAATGAAATAAGAATGGATAAAGTAAAAAATAAAATTAACGCAGCCATATTTATCTTTTAAACCCCGGAAAGAACACTGTAATTTCTTGCAGGCTTATAATCTGTAAACCGGTTTGTCTTTCAGGTTTATTTTTCAATTACGAAAATATATATTTCAAGCATCATTTAAAAAGACAGCCTGAATAAAATACAAAAGAAACACTATTTTCGTTTCCCTGCTCTTGCAAAACGGTTAATTCTTAATTATAACCGTAAAATAATTTAAATTCAATATTACCGGTAAATAAAACAGATTGCCGGTACCGGAAAGAATTTAGGCACTGCCAGACTTTTCCCGGAAAAAGCCAACCCTTTTCACAGCATTATCCAGAAATATTGCCACCCGTGAATTAACTGAAAAACAACGCAATATTATACTACGTAAGCTTTCAGCAGGGACTTCCATTCATAGAAGAATACCCCTCTCAGTTTTTTTGAAGTAGAAATATCAGTTTTTTGAACCATGGAATTCAGCTTCCTAAATTACAGAGGAACCACCAGTATCTGCTATGTTTGCCGGTACAAACCCGGAATATAAAACCAGGTAGACGCTTTTAAAGGTTATTGAGTAATCCCGGTATGACGCGCCGGGATTATTTTTTTTCAAAACAATCATCCCTGGTTTTCAATCTGCTTTTTTGCTTTCTCCACCTCTTCCACCGGAAGCTGACAACTGCCTTCACGGCAAATGTAAATTAGTGTTTTACCCGCGACATAGCGCCCTTTCAGCAAAGGCACATCGCTTTTCCCTTCAGAAAAAGCCCACACAACATTCGGATAAAAACCCCGCTGCATCTCCTTCAATTTTTGCGCCGCCTGTTCACCACACACCACAACTTCATAATTGGGCTCCGTAAGTTTCAGCATCAGGTTTCCCCAGTTGGCAAAAGCATGCGGATATTTGGCGAATAACGGGGTTATGTGGCCAAGCATTGTTTTAACGACCGAAAGGTAGCCGGGTTTACCAAGCACCAGGTACAATTTATGCAGATTGTTGGCCATTACCGAATTGGCAGAAGGAATCACATTATCCTCGTTTTGAAAATGATTGGTAAGAACCGCCTGTTGATTTTTCCCGGAAAAAAAGAAAAGGCCGGAATCTTCATCATAAAAATGGGTAAACGTAAATTCCGTCAATTGTTCTGCAACCTCCAACCAGTGCTGTTCGCCGGTAATTTCGAACAGGGAAACGAAACCCTGTACCACCAGCGCATAGTCTTCAAGAAAACCATCGACCGAACTTTTCCCCTGTTTCCAGGAATGAAACAGCTTGCCACCTGGCTGCATCATATTTTCACTTACAAAACGGGCATTTTTTATTGCCAGGTTTTTAAACCGTTCATCGCCAAATGCTTTAAATGCATCTGCCAACCCCTGTATTACCAAAGCATTCCACGAAGCAAGGGTTTTGTCATCGAGGCCGGGGCGGGTTCTTTTGCTGCGTTCCTGAAGCAAAATACCTTTCCAGCGTTTCACTTTCTGTTGCAATGCATCAACCGTTAAATCATTTTCCCGGGCAAAGGTTTCAGCAGAACCTTCCCGCAACAAAATATAATTTCCCTGTTCCCAGAAACCTTTCGAATTTACATTAAAATAGCGTGAAAACAACTCATAATCTTCGTTTAAAAGCGGTTTGAGTTCGGCCGGTTTCCATACATAAAACTTCCCTTCTTCGCCTTCACTATCAGCATCCAGCGATGAATAAAACGCACCGGTTTCGTCAAACAGCTCCCGTTCCAGGAAGTCAGTTGTTTCATAAACTACTGTTTTAAATTCTTCCTCCTGAAACAACTGGTATCCTTTGGAATAAACACTGAGCAACTGCCCGTTGTCATAAAGCATTTTCTCGAAGTGGGGCACTTTCCACTTTTCGTCAACCGAATAGCGGGCAAAACCGCCCCCCACCTGATCGTATATTCCGCCCTTTGCCATTTTCCCGAGTGATAACTTCACAAAATCGAGCACCTGAACATCATTTTTTATTCCGCCGTAATACAGCAGGAAGTCGAGGTTGCCCGGCATGGGAAACTTGGGGGCGCCCAAACGTCCGCCGTTTTCAAAATCGAAATTTTGTTTCCAGTTTGTTACCGCCCGGGAAATCAACTCGCGATTGGCGGGGGGAACCTCTTCTGCAGCAACCGGAAGCGAAACCTGTTGAATACCCTGTTGCAGTTTTTGAACGTATTCCAGTGTTTTTTCCGGATTCTCCTTCCAGAACTGAGACACCGATAAAAGATTATTTACCCAGGTTTCCTTCGGGAAATAAGTTCCTCCCCATACAGGGCGTCCGTCAGGCAGGGCAACCATGTTAAGCGGCCAGCCACCCTGCTCACCCATCAGATGAATCGCCGTCATGTAATACTGATCCACGTCGGGCCGTTCTTCCCGATCCACCTTGATGCAAACAAAATGTTCGTTCATCACCCGGGCAACTGTTTCGTCTTCAAAACTTTCGTGCTCCATTACATGGCACCAGTGGCAGGAGGAATAGCCTATACTTACCAGTAATAATTTATTTTCAGCCTTCGCTTTTTGTATGGTCTGCTCGTTCCAGGGAAACCAGTTTACCGGATTGTGTGCGTGTTGCAGCAAGTAAGGCGAAGTAGATTGAATCAAAGCATTCGTATGTTGTTCCATTTGTCCTGTTTTTATTTTTAACATCTTATGTTGCCCCCGGAAAACCGGGAGGGTCTTCATTTAACTTCAAACAAAACAAGTTGCCGAAGGTTTTTACGGCAAAAATTTCCTATCCCGGGGCATGCAATTTTTCAGGGAAAACAATTGCCGGTTACGCCGAAAATTGTAACTTTCCCCTCAAATCAATAAGTAACATCATGGAAAACAAGATAAAAAACCTCGCTATTATCCTGCTGGTTTCTAACATGTTGACGGGCAATTCATGTTTAACGCCCGACGACCCGGAACCACGAACGGAGGAAAAGGAATTGGAAGAGCTTGCTGAAATGATTTCTAAACTGGAGGAGGAAGGATTCGACGTTGACACGACCAACCTGGGAGTTTACTATATTGTCAGGGAACAAGGGGAAGGGCCTTACCCCCAGGAAGGTGACACCTGTTTTATAGACTATCTGGGTTATCTGTCAAACGGAAACCTGTTTGAAACTTCAAAAGAGTACCATCCACCCAATGGGATATGGCAATTTACGTACAGGCCCGAAGATGTTATCCCCGGTTTGGTAAACGGAATTAGCAGAATGAACAAAGGCGCTGAAATAGAAATGATTATACCTTCCGATCTGGCGTATGGTTCAAGTGGCACCAATCTTATCCCACCTTACACACCCTTAATTTATTTGAGCAAAATGCACGATTTACGGCCTGTTGACAACGAAGACGAATGACCGGCAAACGGCCATCATTCCTCTACCATCATTCCTTAATACTTGAGAATGTTGTTTAATAACATTTTAAAAATTACCTATTCTACAACATAAATCGTTCGAAAAAAAAATATTTGATTGTACCTTCGAATGTACAAATAACAGAAAGCGTGTAAAAAACCCAAAATATGGAAAAGTATATCAACAGCTTTATGAAGAAAATTACATGTTGCGACCTCGAAACCGGATATTTCCCGGGGCCGGTGGTTACCATTTCCCGTCAATATGGGTGTTCTGCACAACGGATAGCCATTAAACTTTCAAAAATTTTAACCGGTTACAGCTATATGTCGGATACCAAAACCGACGCCGAATGGAACTGGGTGGATAAAAATGTTTTTGAAGACGTGGTAAAAGACATGATACAAGAAATAAAAAACGAAGGGTACGAAGATGCCGGGGAAGCCGAAAAAGTACTTACCGAGGTTGCCCACGCTTTTTCCAACGAAACCATATACGAAATTTCTGATGAACGGCTGATTGAAGCTTTTGAAGGGGTTATTTGCCGGCTGGCCTGCAAAGGCAGGGTGATTATCGTTGGCCGTTCTGCCGGAGTCCTTCTTAAAGACATCCCCAACAAACTCAACGTAAGGCTCGAAGCCCCGATAGAATGGCGGATTAACCGGGTGATGCAACTCAAAGAACTCAGCCAGGCCGAAGCTGTTGAATACGTGAAAGAAATAGACAAAAAGCGGGATTCCTTCATTGAAAAGGTGATTGGAAGAAAAGCCAATAACGATGATTTCGATATTATCTTCAATTATGCCTCCATGCAGGATGATGAAATTATTGATGCCATTGTTCATATTCTGCGAAACAAAAAGATAATTTCGCATTTCGAAGAACTTTAAGCTGTCAGCACAACAGGTGCACGAAAAATCAAAATTTCCTGCCGCTAAATTTACCGGATTTTATAAATTTACGGTTTGAAAATGTTTAATTAAAATTCTCTCGCCTTACAAAAGCTGCCTTTTAACCGGGGCAGCTTTTTTTTGAATACCTGCTACCAGGTTTTCAACCACGAGCCGGCCTCTTTTAGTTCCGTATGATTTTCTGTTTTTACCGCATAATCAAAACCCGGCTGGAGGCTTGCAGCACCGTATTCGCCCGATTTACTTAACGCGATGTAACCGATTTGGTGATTTTGATAGTCAGGTATTTTTTTTGTAATCCGTGAGATAGCGGCATCGCAGGCTTCAGCAGGAGACATCCCGTTGCGCATAAATTCTACCACCAAAAACGAACCCAGGGTTTTCATTACCAGTTCGCCCGATCCGGTGGCCGCAGCGCCGCCCACATCCCCATCTACAAACAAGCCGGCCCCAATAATGGGAGAATCCCCCACCCTTCCGTGCATTTTAAAAGCCATGCCACTGGTGGTACAGGCCCCGCATAACCGGCCCTCTTCATCAATTGCCAGCATACTAATGGTGTCGTGGTTCTCTTCCAGCTGGTTTTCAATATTTATCCTCGGGCTGAACTCCCTCTCCTCCTTTTTCCACTTTTTCCAGCGCTTCCGCATTTCCCGTGTCAGTAGTTTTTCTTTTTTGAAACCGTTTTCCCGTGCAAACTTAAAAGCGCCTTTTCCACTGAGCATCACGTGGGGAGTTTTTTCCATTACCAGCCGCGCAACCGATACAGGATGTTTAATGTGCTCTAAATAAGCAACACTCCCGGCATCGCCTTTTTCGTTCATCACACAGGCATCGAGGGTCACCTTTCCTTTGGCATCAGGAATACCGCCATAACCAACAGTCATTACTTCCGGATCGGCTTCGGCAACATGAACCCCGGCCTCCACTGCATCGAGCGAATAACCACCGGTTGAAAGAAGTTCCCAGGCGACTTCATTGGCCGGCACCCCGTGTTCCCAGGTAGAAATGACCACAGGAATCTGGTTTCCTTTCATCAGGGCAGCTGGTGTAACATATTTCGACAATCCCATTCCTGCTATACCAAGAGAGGCTTTGGTTAAAAAGGAGCGACGTGTAACCATGAGAAATCTTTTTTAATTAAAATCAATTCTAAAACTATTTCAATGTTCACGCACCGGGCTTCTTCGCTTCCTTCAAAATTATTCATGCGAAAAATCCTGCACCGTTTTGCGGTATTTTGAAAAAGCCACGGCCCGCGAAACAAAACCGAGGTATTTGCCATCCTCAATCACCGCCAGGTTGTAACGTCCCGAGGTTTCGAACTTTTCCACTACCTTTTCCATATTGTCGGAAGGCGAGATAAAAGCTTCAGGCATGTACATCAAATCTTTTACCATTACTTTATCGTAGAGGTCGTGTTCAAAAATCAGGCCTTTCACATCCGCCAGTTTAACCATTCCTTTCAGGATTCCGTCATCATCCACTACCGGAAAGAGATTCCGGTGGGAATGAGATATGGCTTTTACCAGGTCCCTGAGCGTTGCATCGGGCTGTAACACCTCAAAATCGGTTTCAATCAGGTTGCGAACTTTCATCATCCGGAGTACCGATTTATCTTTATGATGCGTCAGCAGGTCACCGGCTTTTGCCAGACGTTTGGTGTAAACCGAATACGGTTCAAAACGCATGATGGTAACATAAGCCACGGTGGCAGTAAGAATAAGGGGAATAAACAAATCATAGCCCCGAGTCATTTCGGCGGTTAAAAAGATAGCAGTAAGCGGTGCATGCATCACGGCGGCCATCATTCCGGCCATACCTGCCAGCGCAAAATTATCGACAGGCAATTCAATTCTCCCTGTGAGATTAAACAACAATGCAAAGAAATATCCCGCCATGGCACCCATAAACAACGTGGGGGCAAAAATTCCGCCTACCCCGCCCGAGCCGGTGGTGGCAACCATGGCAATCACTTTAAATATCAGTATCCCGGAGAGGAAAATCAAAATCATGTATTTACTTTCCCTCCAGCCGAAAAACAGTGAATTATTCAGCAAATCGTTCCCCCTGTCATTAAAAATCATGGCAATCTCCCGGTAACCCTCGCCCCAGAGCGGTGGAAAAATAAACACAAGCAAGCCCATCACGAGTCCTCCAATCAACAACCGTACTCCCCAGGAATGAATATTTTTAAACTTTATTTCAAGAAACATGGTCATGCGGGTAAAATAAATCCCCAGCATACCGGTAAAAATTCCAAGAAGAATATAGAACCAGATTGTATTAATCGAAAAGGGATTTATTTGCATAAAATGGAGCAACACGTCTTCCCCCATAAAAAAATAAGTGAGCATGGTAGCTGTAACAGCTGAAATTAGCAGGGGGATTAGATAAGCCATTGTCAGGTCGAGCATCAGCACCTCCAGCGTAAACACGATTCCGGCAATAGGGGCATTAAAAATACCGGCAATGGCACCTGCTGAACCGCAGCCAATCATAAGCGTAACGTATTTGTAATTCAGTCTGAAAACGCGCGCCAGGTTGGAGCCGATGGAAGCACCGGTGAGCACAATGGGCGCCTCCGCCCCCACCGAGCCGCCAAAACCAATGGTGAGCGAACTGGCTACCATCGACGACCAGTTGTTATGTTTTTTTATCCGGCTGCTTTGCCGCGAAATAGCATACAATATTTTGGAAACCCCGTGCCCAATGTCGTCTTTTATTACAAAGCGCACAAAAAGTACGGTGAGCAGAATACCAATGAGCGGATAAACCAGGTAAAGGTAACTGATGGTGTCCGCCTCGAACCAGTTGGTAAGCCATTCGGCTACGAAATGAATCAGGTTCTTTAAAACCAGCGCTGCCAGGCCGCTGAACAAACCAACCACGAGGCTCAGTATATAAAGAAACTGCCGTTCGGGAAAACGAGCTATGCGCCAGGCAATAAGTTGGTGCAGCCACAACTGGGAATACCTTCTCCAAATGATATCAATCCTGCGAAACATTCAATCCTTTTTCAAAATGTAAAAATAACAAAACATAAGGTTACGCTACCATAACCGCGCAAACATATTTTAAAGATTGTAACCCAAAGGTAACAAACAATCGTTTACGGCATCCCCGTTTTTTCATTTGTCCGGCAAAAGGAAAAATACCTCACCCCAAAAATATTTATTTGAATAAAATGTATTTCAAAACCAATTCATTAACTTTAGCTTGAATAAAAAATTACCAGGATGGAAATTAAAATAACCGGCGCTTCAGGATATCTTGGAAAGGTAATTACGGGCGAGCTTGAAAACCGCGGGCACAAGGTTACAGGAATCGACCGCGCCATGCTTTACGGTCCGGCGGAAACACTGGGAAAGGAGTTTCAAAATACCGATGCTGTTATTAATCTCGCGGGGGCACCCATTTTGCAGCGATGGACAGCCAAAAACAAAAAACAGATTTATGACAGCCGCATATTAACAGCTCAAAATATTGCACGGGCTTTTTTCATCATGAACCCGGAACAACGCCCGAAGAAAGTGGTTACTGCATCGGCCATGAACATTTATAAAGCCGGGGAATCACACCGCGAAACCAGCATCGACTTTGAAACCGGTTTTTTGGGCGAGTTGATATCTGGCTGGGAAAATGCCTGGGACAAACTCCCCGATGGCGTGGATATTACGGTGTTCCGGATGGCCGTGGTGCTGGGAAAAAATTCGGCAACCATAAAAAACATGCTGCTGCCGTTTAAACTGGGCCTGGGCGGGAAAATTGGCAGTGGCAAACAACCCTTTCCGTTTGTGCACGAAAAGGATGTGGCGCGCGCCTATACGTGGGCACTGGAAAAACCAAAAACCAACGGCATTTTTAACCTGGCTGCACCGCAACAAATTTCCAATGCAGCATTCACAAATGCACTGGCTAAAAAACTCCGGCGTCCGGCATTTTTCCGGATACCTCCTGCTTTGCTCAACCTGCTGTATGGTGAAGCCGCCAGCCTGCTTTCCGAAAGCCCTGCCATAATTCCGGATGCGCTTGAAACGGCCGGTTTTAAATTTCAATTCCCGACCATTGAAGCGGCATTGGAGGATATTTTACAATAAACCTTGCTTTGCAGGAACAATAAAGTTGTTTACCGAAAAAACAATACCGTTTACAGATATTATTTTACCAGTTGCACCCAATTGCGTAATTTGGCAATGATTTTAATATTTTGGTCAGATCAAAAACAGAAAACAACAATGCCATGAAAGCGATAATCCTGATATCTTCTATCTTTTTTGCCCTCGGATTAAAAATCAGCAGTACAATAAATTTTCCCGGGAAAATGGCCCCAGTTGATTCTGTTGTTACCAAAGAAACACCTAAAACAAAACCCGCAAAAGCCCTCCGGATTTTCAAAATTCCGGAAAAGAAAAGCAAACCCGATTCAGTAAAATTTTCGGGAAACGGGCCCATCGAAACAGAAAGCAATCAATCCTGAAAATTCTGTTAATCGGCTTCTGAAATGTCGGCTGCAACCAAAAAACCATTAAGTTTGTTATAGAAACAAATAATCAGGTTATGGAAAAAATGAATATGCACCGCCGTAATTTTGTCCGCGCCCTTTCGTTGGGAACTGCACATGTACTATTTTCAAACCCGCTTTACGCCAACCTGGGCAAATACCCGGGCACCAACCCACTGCAGAAAGTACAGCTGGGGAATTCGGGAATTGAAACCACCCTTTTAGGAATAGGCACAGGCGTGCATGCAGGAAACCGCGAATCATTTTTAACCCGGCAGGATAGAAATAAAAGCATGGATCTGTTGCTCCATTCCTACGAAAAAGGCATCCGTTTTTTCGATTGTGCAGATTCTTATGGAACCCATGAACTGGTAGCCGATGCAATGAAAAAAATGGACCGGGAGGCATTGACTCTTTCTTCCAAAATATGGGTAAGAGGCGGCGGAATACCCGAACCCGAGCGGCCTGACGCCGATATTGTGGTGGACCGTTTTCGCAAAGAGCTGGACACCGATTACATCGATCTGGTGCAAATTCACTGCATGGTAGAGGAAAACTGGACCGAAACGCAGAAAAAACAAATGGATATTCTTGAAAACCTGAAAGCCAAAGGAATTATCAAAGCGCACGGGGTTTCAGTTCACTCGCTCGATGCCATGCGGGACGCGGCAAAAAGCCCCTGGGTAGATGTTATCCATGTCCGCATTAATCCATACGGCATTGCCATGGACAAACCGGAGCCCGAGGAAGTGGTGGACGTTATCCACCAGTTACACCAATCAGGAAAAGGCGTAATTGGAATGAAGCTGGTAGGAAACGGCGAACTACGCGACCAAAGTAAAAAAATGGACCATTCACTTCGGTTTGTGCTGGGACTGGGAAG
>CAYRBS010000015.1:17591-20691 GCA_964422335.1 uncultured Mariniphaga sp.
AAAAAAGCGGCATTAATCAGCCAAATCGTTGTAATACTCCGTTTTCTCCTCGTCGTTAAACCGGGCGTAAATGTTGGCCATATAACTGGCATATTCTTTTTGGGCACCGGAATTCAACTCCCAAAGTTTTTCAAAATAACCAAGGGCGGTTTTAAAATCGGCCGTGCTTTTTTCAAGCTCTTTTAACAAAATACGGTACTGGCGGGTGGTTTTATTATTTTCGTACTTTTCCATTTCGCGCTGGTACCTGTTTTCTCCCAACCAGTAATATTTCTTGGCCATCCAGTCGAGGGCTTCCACGTGTTCCGGGTTTACCTCCAAAAGCTCCGCACTCACGGAATCACTCACTTCTTCATTTTCCAGTTCCTTGTTAATTGCCAGGTACTTTTCGAGATTCTGTTCTTCTCCCTGTACATCCTCAGGCAAAATATTCCAAACATCCAGGGCTTCGTCGTACTGCTCAATTTCGTGATAAATTTCAAACAGCCGGGTATTCACTTCATCATTTTCCTGCCCGTAATTATCGAGAAGGTATTCAAGGGCCCTGAGCTCTTTGGAAAGGTTATTCTGCTCCCTGAAAATTTCTGCGAGGATGGAATACATTTCCTCATCGGCATATTCGCGGTAACGCGCCTGGTCGAACCAATCAACAGCCTGTTCATGGTTTTCTGCTTTATAAGCGGCTTTTGCAGCTTGCGCATAAATTTCACCGTCCAGGTCGTTCATTTCAGGAAACTGGCTGAAATAATCCGTCCACTCCTCCACTGCCTGGCGGTAATCGCCTTCGTTTTCAGATGCTTCGGCATTATCCATGTAGCTGGTTACCTCCTTTGGGCCGCTACAGCTTGCTGCAATTAATAGAATGCTTATTATCCCTGTAATATAAATTCTGCGTTTCATCTTATCCATATTTTCCCCGGCAAAACTATAAGAAAAAAATTTCACTGCTAAATTTTCCCTAAATCGTTGACATTCTTTAACAAAGGCAAAAACAAACGAATCAGCGGGAAATTTACCCGAAAAAATGAATGGATCCTGTAACGAATTGGGGCCGGAAGTAGTCTTAAAATAAAGCAAATTCATGAAAACAATTTTTATTGTATTAACATTATTGATCATTTCACTGGGTGCACTGGCACAAAAAACAGAAACAAAAGAGTATGCGGCAGAAAAAGTAAATGGTTCGGGAATCACCGTTGATGGTAGTTTTGATGAACCCAACTGGCAAACTGCCCAATGGGAAGACCATTTTGTTCAGTTTCAACCGGAAGAAGGGAAACAGCCTCATCAGCAAACCCGGTTTGCCGTGCTATACGACGAACACAATGTTTATGTTGGCATTGAAGCCTTTGACAAAAATCCCGACAGTATTTCCATGCGAATGACACGTCGCGATCAAATTGACGGAGACCAGGCAGGCATAGCCTTTGACACTTATTTTGATAACCGGACGGCCTTTCTGTTCCTGGTGTCAGCAGCAGGTGTAAAATCGGAATACGTGATGAGCAACGACGGTGAAAACGAAGATTTTACCTGGGATCCAATCTGGTGGGTAAAAACCAAAGTAACCGATGAAGGATGGAATGCCGAAATGCGGATTCCACTCACCCAGCTGCGCTTCGAAAAAGGAGAAAGCCAAAAATGGGGATTACAGGTTTTTCGCACACTTTTCAGGAAAGATGAATTATCGGTATGGCAGCCGATGAAGCGTAACCGCTCCGGCCTGGTTTCTCAATTCGGAATAATGAACGGGTTAAAAAATATCGAGCCCAAAAACAATCTCGACATCATGCCTTATGTGGTGGCACGCACCGAACGTTTTGAAAAAGAACCGGAAAACCCTTTCAGGGAAACGGGTAAAAACAGCAACCTGAATGCCGGGCTGGATGCCAAAATCGGACTGACAAACTACCTGACCCTCGACCTGACCGTTAATCCGGATTTCGGGCAGGTGGAAGCCGATCCTTCGGAGGTAAACCTTTCAACCTATGAAACTTTTTTCGAAGAAAAACGGCCCTTTTTTATTGAAGGGAAAAGTATCCTTAAATACAAACTGATGTTCGGCGACGGCGACCTGGCCTCCGACGGGTTGTTTTATTCCCGCCGCATTGGGCGCAAGCCCCAGCATTCCCCCAATTTGCAAAACGGGGAATATGCCGAAATGCCTGAATTTACACAGATTCTGGGCGCTGCCAAAGTAACTGGCAAAACAAAAAACGGATGGTCGGTGGGAGTACTTGAAAGTGTTACCGCCGAGGAAAATGCGAAGATTAAAGGTATCGGAAATGGCCGGACCCAAATAGTTGAACCGCTTACAAATTACTTTGTTTCACGCATTCAAAAAGATTTTAACGATAACAACACCTACCTGGGCGGAATGGTTACCGCCGTGAACCGTAAAACAAACGGGGAGTACCTCGATTACCTGCATACAAGCGCCTACTCTGCCGGAATAGATTTGGTGCATAAGTGGAACGATAAAAACTGGGCGCTGGATGCCGGTTTGTACTTCAGCCATTTATCCGGAAGCGAGGAAGCTATTTCAACGGTCCAGAAATCTTACATCCGGAATTTCCAGCGCCCCGATGCAAACTACCTCACCTTTGATTCAACGCGTACCACCCTGGGCGGGTATGGCGGAAAATTTACCGTGGGAAAATTAGGGGGAAACCTGAAATTTATGGGAGGCGCTGCCTGGAAATCGCCCGGGCTGGAACTGAACGACATCGGTTTTGCCCAAAAGGTGGATAATATTTTCCAGATTTTCTGGATGGGCTACCGATTTTACGAACCCTTTTCTGTTTTCAGGGAAATAAACCTCAACCTAAACCAGTGGGTGCAGTTCGATTTTGGAGGGAACGTCACCCAGCCCGGTGGAAACATAAACTGGTACACACGGCTAAAAAACTACTGGGAAACCTTTGGTAATTTTAACCTCAGCGGCACCCAGCTTTCCAATTCAGAACTCCGCGGCGGTCCCGCTTTAAAAATTCCGGGATACAAAAATATTTCCCTTGGATTTTCTTCGAATCAACAAAAAAAGGTTACGATGTACTTCTCAACAGGCCATTATTTCAGTAATGAAAAAGATTTCAAACGA
>CAYRBS010000016.1:0-20387 GCA_964422335.1 uncultured Mariniphaga sp.
CAAAATCATACCCCACCTATTGGGAAGACTTAAAAACAGTGGGATTTGAAATTAAAGCTTGATAAAAATTTTCTTCCGGTACAGAATCCACGCGGGAATAAAATTGAAACAAATGAACAGCACAGCATACAGCAAGCTTCCAAATTTCATGCTCCAGCCGGCATTTTCGAATATACTCAGAAAATGAACATTGAGGCTGTTTCCCGCAAATTTCAGATTATAAAAAAGTTGTCCCCATACATCAGCCAGCACATAAACTGCAATGGCATTTGAACCGAAAATAATTCCCGGTTTTGTAAAACGTTTGCGGCCCTGCATATCAACAAAAAATATACTCACCGCCAGCACCATAGCGGCCAGTCCCGAGGTAACCATTACAAACGAACTGGTCCAGATATTCTTGTTTATGGGAAAAATAAAGTGCCACCAGTAACCAATAACAAAAGCAAAGAAGCCAAAAGAGAACAAGTAAATTACTTTACGTTCCTGCGGAAGTTTGCTGATTATAAGATGTCCGGCTAACAGCCCGGTAATTCCGGTAGCAATGGCAGGCAATGTACTAAAAATACCCTCGGGGTCCCAGGTTTCCTGCCACATGTAACCAGGCAACAGCTTACTGTCTATCCATGCGGCCAGGTTAGCACCGGGTTCCAGCATCGGCTCCCCGTAACCCGGGGTAGGAATTAATACCATCGCCAGCCAGTACCCAACAAGCAACACGGTTGCTACAACTGCCTGGGTTTTCCATTTCGAATTCAGGAAAAGCAGCGCCGAAACCAGAAAAACAATGGCAATACGTTGCAAAACCCCCGCATACCGGATAGTTTCAAAATCGAATTTGGGAAACAGCCAAAGCAAAATACCAACAACAAAAATTTTCAACGACCGGATCACAATTTTCCGGTACATCGGTTTTTTCGGCACACCTGCTTCCAGCCGCTTCGTGTAAGCCAGTGCAATGGAAACCCCTACAATAAAAATAAAAAACGGAAAAATCAAATCGGTGGGAGTCAATCCATGCCAGTCAGCATGTAACAAAGGTGAATACACATGATTCCAGCTACCGGGATAGTTAACCATGATCATCGCTGCAATGGTAAATCCACGAAAAGCATCGAGGGAGATTAATCGTTTATTTCCTGCCATTTTTGTATTTTTGGTAAATAAATAATCAGAATGATTGCACCAACTTCTTTAAATTTTTAAAATGTCAAACTTAATTAAATTAGAATAATATGAAAAACAGTGTCATTGCTTTCTCCATGGTTTTTTCCTTTTTTATAAGCTGTACCCAAAAAACACCTGCTCCCGACGAAATAAAGCTGAGTTGGGAAATTGTAAGCAACGAATATGCTGATGAACCAAAGGTAAAAGCAAAATTCCACCTGGAAAATAACAGCCAGTTTGCATTCAACGAAAACAACTGGGCACTGTATTTCAGTCAAATGCCACGCACCCCTCTTTCAGCCGATGGCAATGTGGAGGTTCAATTCATCAGTGGTGACTGGTTTGTTATGAAACCAACGGAAAATTTCAGCCTGAAACCGGGAGAATCCATCGAGATCACAACCGAGCACGCGCAATGGTGGATAAAAGAAACAGATGCACCACTTGGCCCCTACCTTGTTTTCTACGACAAAACCGGAAATGAAACCGACACGGTTGCGGTTACTGATTATACCATTCTTCCTTTTACTGAACCCGAACAGATAAACCGGCACAAGAATGATTTTGAGCCCATTCCCACGGCTGAATGGAATTTTGAAAACAATGAAGGCCTTTCGCTGCTTGACAAGGAAAAACTTTTACCTGTTGTTCCTACGCCCGTAAGTTACCAAGCCACCGGCCAACAAGTAACTTTCAACGAGCCTGTGCAAATTTTATATGAAGAAGGACTGGAAAATGAAGCCCGTTATATAGCAGGCTTCTTAGGAAAATTACTGGGTTCGCAACCCGATATGAAACAAGCAGATGCCCCCACACCTAACAGCCTGTTTTTGGGCACAGAAGCTCTTGAAATCAAGGGAAAAACCCGCGAAGCTTACCGCCTTGAAATAAAACCCGACCAATCGGTTATTGTCAAAGGAAGCGATCCTGCGGGAGTTCTTTACGGACTGCAAAGCCTCATTTCCATGCTGCCGGTAGAAGTATTCAGGGGAATCAACACCGGAGTGGCGCTCGACGAAGTGATTATCGAAGATGCCCCCCGGTTCGGTTACCGCGGCTTACATATTGATGTAGCCCGCAGTTTTCAAACCAAAGAAACCATAAAAAAAGCCATTGATATCCTTTCGTTTTACAAGGGAAACTATTTGATGCTCCATCTCACTGAAGACGAGGGCTGGCGCATCGAAATAGATGGGCTCCCTGAGTTGACAGAAGTGGGCGGACAGCGGGGCCACACTACCAAAGAAGCGAACGCATTGCATCCTTCGTATGGTTCAGGTCCCTTTCCTTATGCTGAGGGAACCTACGGAAGCGGTTTTTACACACGGGAAGATTTTATTGAAATACTGGAATACGCCAAATCGCGGCATGTAAAAATCATTCCTGAAGTAAACTTTCCCGGCCATTCGCGGGCAGCCATTAAAGCAATGGAGGCACGTTACGAAAAATTTATGGAGCAGGGGGATGAAGAAAAAGCCAATGAGTTCCGGCTTATTGATCCGGAAGATACATCCAGGTACCTGTCGGCTCAGTGGTACGACGACAACGTAGTGAACGTTGCCCGCGAATCGACCTACAAATTTTACGAAACCGTAATCGACGCTATCCTCAGCATGTATGAAGAAGCCGGTGTTGAACCGGAATATTTCCATACCGGCGGCGACGAGGTACCTGAAGGTTCCTGGACCGAATCGCCCATGTGTGACGACTTGCTTGAAACGATGCCGGAAATTACCGATCCGAAAAACCTGCAAGCCTATTTTTTCAAAAGAATTGTAAAAATTCTCCGCGATAAAAACCTGGAGATTGGCGGTTGGGAAGAAGTGGCCCTTATTAAGGATGAAGAGGGAAATTATATTCCCAACCCTGAGTTTGCCGGTAAAAATGTGTATCCCTACGTTTGGAACAACCAGGGAAACAATACTGATTTGGCCTACCGCATGGCCAATGCCGGTTACCCGGTCATCATGTGCAATGTTTCCAATTTTTATTTCGACCTGGCTTACAACAAAGATCCACGCGAACCGGGACATTACTGGGCTGGATTTGTAAACACACGCGATGCCTGGCAGGTAGCGCCGTTTAACATGTTTACCACCGCCACACACAATGCTATGGGCCGTGAAATTGATCCAGAAACCGAATACGCCAACCTGGAACGCCTGGAACCCGAAGCTGAAAAAAACATTGTGGGAGTTCAGGCGCAGCTTTGGAGCGAAACCGTTAAAGGCCGCGATATGCTGGAATACTATCTTTTGCCACGGCTGATTGGCTTTTCCGAAACCGCCTGGGCACAGGAGCGCAATTATGAAACCATGGAAAACACCAGCCAACGGGAAAAAGCAATGGACGAAGGATGGAATATTTTTGCCAACACCCTCGCCCAAAAGGAACTACCCAGGCTGTCCGGTATTTTTGGCGGTTTCAATTACCGCGTGCCGGCGCCGGGAGCCAGGGTGGAAGAAGGCAACCTTATAGCCAATTCAACCTACCCCGGGTTGACCATTCGTTACACCACCGGCAGGACAGAGCCTGTAAAAAGTTCCCCGGTGTACAATGAACCTGTTCCGGTTGACGGGAAAGTAATACTGAAAGCATTTGATGCTGCTGGGAAAGAAAGTCTGACCATGGAAACGGAATAACCGTTTTCATCTTTTAGTCCGGAAAAATTCCTGCATCAGCTCAGTACATTCCGTTTCCAAAATCCCCCCCACAATTTTTGTTTTGGGGTGCAGGGTTCCGGGGGCAACTTTTTTAAATCCCCTTTTCGGGTCGGAAGCACCGTAAACAACTTTTCCTGCCTGTGCCCACCCCAACGCTCCGGCACACATAGCACAAGGCTCAAGGGTAACATACAACGTGCAATCATCCAAATATTTGCCGCCCAGCAAATTAGCAGCAGCGGTAATGGCCTGCATTTCGGCATGTGCCGTTACATCATTCAGGGTTTCGGTTAAATTATGTGCGCGGGCAATTATTTTTCGGTTGGCCACCACCACAGCGCCCACCGGCACTTCGCCTTTTTCGAAAGCCAGCAGTGCTTCTGCAAAGGCCTTTTTCATGAAATATTCATCGTCAAACGGTTCTATCATACTTATTTACCTAAAACATTTTAATTGAGAAAATCAAACGGGCTTACCATTTTTTTCAGTTCCTGTTAAAATAGCGAGCTGAATGGTTAAAATGCCACTAAAAGTAAATAATTCTAAGGAGATGAAATTGCTAAAATCTTCTTATTTTCGCAACTGAATCATAAAAATGGCATCATGTACAGAACACATACCTGTGGAGAATTACGAGCGAAGCATATTGGACAAAAAGTAACGCTGGCCGGCTGGGTACAGCGGGTAAGAGATTTGGGCGCTATGTCGTTTCTCGATTTACGCGACCGGTATGGAATAATCCAGTTAGTTACCGATGAAGGTACCCCCGGCGAAACGTTGGAAACAATGGAAAAACTGGGGCGGGAATTTGTTATTCAGGCTACCGGCACAGTGCGCGAACGATCGAGTAAAAATAAAAATATCCCGACAGGAGATGTGGAAATTGAAATTTCAGGATTGAAAATATTAAGCCCTTCTGCAACACCCCCGTTTACTATACAGGAAGATACTGACGGAGGAGATGATTTGCGTATGAAGTACCGGTACCTGGATTTGCGACGGCAAACCGTCCGTAAAAACCTGGAATTACGTGCGCAAATGGCTCATTCAATACGCACCTACCTTACCAGAAATGATTTTATTGAAACGGAAACACCGGTACTTATAAAATCTACTCCTGAGGGCGCACGCGATTTTGTAGTGCCTTCCCGCATGAACCAGGGGGAATTTTACGCATTGCCTCAATCACCCCAGGTTTTCAAACAACTATTAATGGTGGCCGGGTTCGATAAATATTTCCAGATTGTAAAATGTTTCAGGGACGAAGACCTGCGCGCTGACCGCCAGCCTGAATTCACCCAAATTGACTGTGAAATGTCGTTTGTGGAGCAGGAGGATGTTTTGAACACGTTCGAAGGGCTTACTCAATTTGTGTTCAAAGATGTACTGAATGTTGAGGTGGACCGTTTTCCGCGGATGCCCTACGCTGAAGCAATGGAAAAATACGGATCGGACAAACCCGATATCCGCTTTGAAATGCTGCTGAACGACATTTCAGGCATAGCAAAAGGGAAAGGTTTTGCCATTTTCGATTCGGCAGAATATGTGGGCGCCATTTGCGCAAAAGGCTGCGCAGATTACTCCAGAAAACAGATTGACGAACTTACCGCCTGGGTAAAACGCCCTCAAATTGGCGCCAAAGGCCTGGTTTATGTAAAAATAAATGAAGACGGCAGCTTTAAATCGTCGGTGGACAAATTTTATTCACAGGATGACTTAAAAAGCTGGGCCAAAGAGCTGGGCGCTAACCCCGGCGATTTAATCCTGGTACTTTCGGGCAACAGGGATCAAACCATTGATGCCCTGGGTGAACTTCGCTTAGAAATGGGAAATCGCCTGGGGCTGCGTGAAAAAGGAACTTTCAAACCGCTTTGGGTAGTTGATTTTCCATTACTGGAATGGGATGAAGATACCCGGCGCTTTTACGCAATGCACCACCCGTTTACGTCGCCAAAACCCGAAGATATTGGCCTGCTCGATACCGATCCGGGAAAAGTACGCGCCAATGCCTATGACCTTGTAATTAACGGAGTAGAGATTGGTGGGGGCTCGGTACGTATATATGACTCTGAATTGCAGGCAAAAATGTTTAAAACACTCGGATTCACACCGGAACAGGCAAAAGCACAGTTTGGATTCCTGATGAATGCTTTTAAGTACGGTGCACCGCCCCATGCAGGTATTGCGTTTGGGTTCGACCGGTTAGTGTCGCTGTTTGCCGGGCTCGATTCAATCCGAGACGTAATTGCCTTTCCTAAAAACAATGCAGGCCGCGATGTAATGATTGATTCGCCATCGCCTGTCCCCGAAGACCAACTGGTTGAATTGGCACTCCGGGTGATAAAAAAAGAAAAATAGAATGTTCCACCAAAATGGAGCCAACAAAAAAGGGAAGCAAAATGCTTCCCTTTTTTGTATCGTACTTATCATCGAATTATCTTTCAATCCGTTCCCGCGCTGAATAGTTGATATGCAAGGCGGCTGATTTTCTCAGTTCCTGCTTAATATCGCTAATAATACCCATTTTGGTATTCTCATCCACTTTAAGCGAGGTGATCATCTGCGACCTTTCTGCTTCGTCTCTTGCTTCTCTTTCAGCAATAATATAATCCTGTATATCGCCCACGTTGGCAAATTGATCGTTCAACTGGATACGAGGAGAAACACCAAACGTTTTTTGGTATTGCTGCAAAGGTTCTCCTACATAAATATAACTAACCAGCGATTTTTTTTCAAGTTTACTCAACTCTGTTGCGTCGGGGAGTGTTATTTGTACCATGTACGTAACTTCGCGCATGGTAGTACTCACCATAAAAAAGAACAGCAACATAAAAACAATATCAGGCAATGAAGCTGTTGATATGGGAGGGAGCTCTTTTGCCCCACTTTTTCTGAACTTACTCATAATTAATTTCCTCCTACCTTTTTGGGTTCAGCTTCAGATATTCTTGAAGGATAAACTTCCCGGACAGCCCTTTTCTGATCGATATTGAGATCATCGAAAGATCTTCCAAATTCATCCTTTGCTAATTCATCCCTCAGCTCATTAATGGCACCAACCAATTCGTTTTGAACAGCGATGTACGTACCGTACCTTGTATCAAGGTCATTGCGCAAGGATATTACCCCTTTGGAAACCATTACTTCACCGAAGTAGGGTATCTCTTTGGGTTCTTTCTCTGGCAAATCCTCATCATCAGCCGGGTTTGCCATAAATTCTTTTGCCCGCTCGCGCAAATTATCGATACTGGCATTTTCACCTTCCACCAAAAGCTGATTATTCCGGTTTACCAAAACAACAAAAACGTTTCGTTCCTTAATTTCCTGATCGTCGTCTAGTTCTTCTGGATCGACCCATTGTGGAAGCCTTCTTTCCAATCCGCTGTCAACGTCCATCGTGGTTGTTACCAGGAAAAAGATAAGCAACATAAATGCAATGTCTGCCAATGATGCTGACGGTATTTCAGGTATTTTTCTAGCCATAATTAATTTTCCTGTTTTTTTACCACGAAATAAATTACTTAAATAAACGGGTAACCCCGGAAAAAACGATAGACAATACAGCTAATCCCAGTAAAATGTATGTTGCATACAAACCGGCATCTACCATTCTTGCCACTTGTTCTGTCAAAGTCCCGTTATCAATAAATCTCTGTACTCCCACAAACTGGGGAATCTCTCCGGATGCCAGGAGGTACGAAACCAGGGCAACAACCCCGAGAAACGCGAAAGAAATTAATCCCTTCCTGGCGGCTTTTATGTCGGTAGCCATGTGAAACAAACTTGCAAGGATTGCAATACCGGCTCCGACAGCCATTAGTACGTAGGCCCAAACCAAGTTGGAATTTATCCAACCACCCATTGTTGCATCAGCTTCATCTTCACTTATGTTCGCCATGAGCGAAACAACAAGTACAGCCGAGACAATGAGCAGGACCCACAGAAGTATGGTTACAATTTTTCCTACTTTAGTCATGGATTTCCTTATTTTTTCATGTTATGTTTAACCAATAAATCTAAAAATGAAATTGAAGCATCTTCCATGTTATTTACGATGCTGTCGATTTTAGAAACACAATAGTTGTAAAAAATCTGCAGTATAATTGCAACCAAAAGACCTGATACAGTTGTAATCAAGGCCACTTTAATACCTCCGGCAACCAGCGAGGGAGAAATATCACCTGCAACTTCAATTGCATCGAAAGCGCCAATCATACCAATTACTGTACCCATAAAACCAAGCATCGGAGCGAGTGCAATAAACAATGCAATCCAGCTAAGGCCTTTTTCGAGCAAACCAGCCTGTACCCCTCCATAAGAGATGATTGATTTTTCAACTACATCAATTCCATGGTCAGCCCTGTCGAGCCCCTGGTAAAAGATGCTTGCAACCGGCCCGCGTGTTTTGCGGCAAACTTCCTTGGCTGCTTCAACACCACCGCTTTCCAGTGCTTCTTCAACATCTACAAGCAATTTTTTGGTGTTACTTGTTGCAAGGTTCAGGTAAAGTACCCTTTCAATTGAGAACGCCAACCCAAGAATAAGGGCAATCAACACAAAAGACATGAAGGTTGGGTTTCCCTCAATAAATTTTTGTTTCAACTGGCTGTGCAACGACTGGCCTTCTTCTGATTCGGCTGCAGCTGCTTCGAAGGGATCTTCCGTAGGATCAGCCTGTTCCTGTTCGGTAACTTCAGTGTCTTGCGTGGCTGCCTCGTCCTGTGCAACAACGGCATTCGATGCTATAAAGAACAGCATCCCGGATAATGTTATCAACGCGAATAGTCTTTTCATAATTAATTTGAATTTTTAAATTAATAATCTCCTTGATTTTTTGTATTTACTTGAATTAGTTTCTATTTAATATTTTCAACAAATAACATGTTTTCCTGTGAAATAATCAAATTTAAGAACGTAAAAAATTTATGCTATTAAAGTATTTTTAAGTTCAAACGCATTATCAGCCTCTTTACTCCCTCTCATTTGTGCGGAGAGAGGGGGATTCGAACCCCCGGTACCGTTTTGCGGTACACACGCTTTCCAGGCGTGCCAGATAAGCCACTCCTGCACCTCTCCTTATATTTCCGGGCATGCCAGGAATAAAGCGCTGCAAAATAATAAAAAAATATGAAAACTGATAAGCTAATGGCTTATTTCTCCCCTCATGTCCTTATCGAGACCCATTTTAATTTGATCGATTGAAAGCCCCTGCCCCAGCAGGAACATCAGTTTTGTTATGGCTGCTTCTGTGGTCATATCCTTTCCTGAAACCACCCCTGCTTTTAATAACTCCAAACTGGTTTCGTACTGCCCCATGGAAACACGGCCACCCTCGCACTGGGTAATGTTCAGTATAACAACATCGCGTTGAATGGCATTCTTAATACAATCCCTCACCCATGGCAGGGTTGGAACATTACCGGAACCAAATGTTTCCATCACAACTCCTTTCAGCCCCGGGATATTCAGGATGGATTCAAAAACCTTTCGGCTTATGCCGGGAAACATTTTCAGAATGGCCACATTGTCATCGAATTGTGTATTTACTTTCAGGGGTTTTTCCTTTCCGGGGTAGAGTATATAATCGGTTTTATACTTTATATCCACACCTGCCAAAGCAAGCTCAGGGTAATTGACAGATTTGAATGCGCTGAACTGGTCGGCATCGCGTTTTACGGTGCGGTTGCCCCGAAAAAGTTGAAAATCAAAATAAATACAAACTTCGGGCACCATACTCCGGCCAGCATTTTGGGCAGCCGCAATTTCTACCGAGGTAATCAGGTTTTCTTTTCCATCGGTCCTCAGTGTCCCGATGGGTAATTGTGAGCCGGTAAGGATAATGGGCTTATCGAGGTTTTCAAACATGAAACTCAGTGCCGAAGCAGTATAAGCCATGGTGTCGGTACCATGCAGAACAACAAATCCATCGAACCGGTTGTAATTTTCTTCGATTGTTCGGGCAATTTTCACCCACACACCGGGATTCACATTCGAGGAATCCAGCGGAGGGGAAAATGTAATCGTTTTTATGTGGTAGTTAAACTTATTCAGTTCGGGGACTTCTTCCAATATCTGATCGAATTTAACAGGGCCCAGCGTGCCTGTTTGCGGACGCTGTACCATACCAATGGTTCCACCGGTATAAATAATCAGGATTGAAATTTTATTTTTGTCAGGTTGAACCATAAAACGTTATTAGAAAACTGGTTCAAGGTATCAAATCCGGAACAAATCCCGTGCATTCCCGGTGGTTTTTTCCACAACTTTTTCTACCGGGAGGTTGTAAATCTCGGCTACTTTCTGAGCCACATACACCAGGTAGGCACTTTCATTTCTCCTGCCCCTTTTGGGCACCGGCGACAAATAAGGTGAATCTGTTTCAAGCACCATGTTTTCCAGGCCTATCTGTTTTATGGTGTTGCCCAGGTTGCTGTTCTTAAAAGTAATTACCCCCCCAATGCCAAGCAGAAAGCCTAAATCGATAATTTTTTGTGCTTCTGTCTCATCGCCTGAAAAACAATGAAAAATTCCTCTCAGGTTTCCGTCCTGTTCTTCATTTACAATATCATATACCTCCTGGAATGATTCACGCAAATGGATAACAACGGGAAGCTGATTGCTTTTTGCCAGTTTCAGCTGATGCCTGAATGCATCTTGCTGTTCTTTTAAATGGGAACGATCCCAGTACAAATCAATCCCAATTTCACCAATTCCGTAAAAATTACGTTTTTCAAGCCAGTATTCAACCGCCTGTAGTTCTTCTGTATAATCGGAAGAAACCGAAGTTGGATGCAGTCCCATTAAAGGATAACACAAATGGGGGTAGGCATCGCTTAAATCGAGTAATCGTTTCACGGAGCCTGAATCGATATTCGGAAGAACAATTTTTTTCACATCATTATCGTATGCATGTTGAACTACCTCATCAACATCATGGATAAAATCCTCCGAATAAATATGTGCATGTGTATCAATCAGCATGTCAAAAAATCTAATTTCGACAAATGTAAAAAAGTGTTTTATCCTGAAACCATTTTCTATTTTATCAATAGATTAAATTTTCAGGATAAAACACTTTAAAATCAGTCGAAAGAAAATGCAGGACTAAACCACGCCCTGTGCCAGCATAGCATCGGCTACGTTTACAAAACCTCCCACATTGGCGCCTTTCACATAATCGACTTTGTTTCCGGGGCCGGAAATTTTCCCGTAGTTAACACACGTTTCATGAATATTTTTCATAATGACTTTTAAACGTGCGTCCACTTCCTCGCGTGGCCAGATAAGGCGCATGCTGTTTTGCGACATTTCGAGGCCTGAAACAGCAACCCCTCCGGCATTCACTGCTTTTCCGGGTGCGTAGCCTATATTTTCAGCAAGATAATCAGCTGCTTCGGCGGTACATCCCATATTAGAAGCTTCTGCCAGCAGGTAACAACCATTTTTAACCAGGTCTTTGGCATCGGCCAAATTCACCTCGTTTTCTGTAGCACACGGAATTGCAATATTAACCGGCACTTCCCACGGATGTTTTCCAGGGACGAACTTCGCATTAAATTCATGTGCAAAGGGTTCCACTATGTCGTTGTTGCTCACACGCAGTTCGAGAAGGTAATCCAGTTTTTCCTCTTTAATTCCTTCCGGATCGTGTACATATCCGTCGGGTCCTGAAATAGTAACAACTTTTCCGCCCAATTCGTTGATTTTGGTAATTGCCCCCCAGGCCACGTTGCCAAATCCTGAAACTGCCACTGAAAGTCCTTCGATATCCATTCCCACGCGATGCAACATATGCTGGGCAAAATACACCGCCCCAAAACCGGTGGCCTCGGGACGAATGAGACTGCCACCCCAGGTCAGCCCTTTTCCGGTGAGCACACCGGTAAACTCATTTTTTAAACGCTTGTACTGACCAAACAAATACCCAATTTCGCGCCCTCCAACACCAATATCGCCTGCCGGAACATCCGTATTTGGGCCGATGTGCCGGTATAGTTCGGACATAAAAGACTGACAAAAACGCATGATTTCACCGTCGGACTTTCCCTTCGGACTAAAATCGGATCCGCCTTTTCCTCCACCCATCGGCAGAGTTGTCAGGCTGTTTTTGAAGGTTTGTTCGAAGGCTAAAAATTTTAAAATACTCAGTGTAACGCTGGAGTGAAAACGGATTCCCCCTTTGTAGGGGCCAAGTGCCGAATTGAACTCGATGCGGTAACCGCGGTTCACCTGCACGTCGCCACGATCGTCCACCCATGGCACACGAAACATAATAACCCGTTCGGGCTCAATCATCCGTTCCAGAATATTGGCCCGCTGATACCGTGGATTCTGCTGGTAAAAATCCCATACCGAACCGATTACTTCTTCCACAGCCTGGTGGAATTCACTTTCGCCGGGAGTTCGGTGCTGCACTCCCTCAATGAACTCATTTATACTTAACTTCATCTCTTTAATGATTTAAAATAACAGAATAAAGTTAGGCAAGTTAAACATAAACAAACAGCGTTCACTGAACAATCACACCAAGCATAAATAGCTCACAATCAGAGACAAACTAAAAAATAAAAGATGTTAAAAAACAGTATCTGACAATCGTCAGTATTTGAAATGCCAAAAACAAAGCCCTCCCTGAAAAGGGAAGGCTTTGGAATATTTTATATTTGAGCAGTTTTTTTTACATCATTCCGCCCATTCCGCCCATTCCCGGTCCACCGGCAGGTGGTGCAGGCGGGTTATCTTCTTTTTCTTCCACAATCACTGTTTCAGTAGTAAGAAGCATACCGGCAACAGATGCAGCATTTTCAAGGGCAATGCGGGCCACTTTAGTTGGGTCGATAACCCCTGTTTCGTAAAGGTTTTCGTATTTATCGGTACGAGCATTGTACCCGAAGTCATCTTTTCCTTCCCTTACTTTTTGAACAACTACAGCACCTTCTTTTCCTGAGTTTATCACAATCTGGCGCAACGGTTCTTCAATCGCCCGTTTTATGATTTCAATACCGGTTTGCTCATCTTCATTTTCACCTTTAAGTTTGTCTAACCCTACAATGGCACGCAGGTATGCAACTCCACCGCCGGGAATAATTCCTTCTTCAACGGCAGCACGGGTTGCACTCAGCGCATCGTCCACGCGGTCTTTTTTCTCTTTCATTTCCATTTCGGAAGCGGCTCCCACATAAATTACAGCAACACCGCCGGCCAGTTTAGCCAACCGTTCCTGCAATTTTTCCCGGTCGTAATCCGAAGTGGTGGTTTCAATCTGTTTTTTAATTTGATTGACGCGGGCAGCAATAGCTTCCTGGGCACCTGAACCATTTACAATGGTCGTATTTTCTTTATCAACTGTAATTTTTTCAGCTTCGCCCAGCATTTCGAGGGTAGTTTGCTCAAGCTTCATTCCTTTTTCTTCGGTAATAACAGTTCCACCGGTAAGAACAGCAATGTCTTCGAGCATTTCTTTGCGGCGGTCGCCAAATCCGGGTGCTTTTACAGCACATACTTTCAATGAACCACGCAGGCGGTTAACAACCAGGGTTGCCAATGCTTCCCCATCCACATCTTCAGAAATAATCATCAGCGGACGACCAGCCTGTGCTGTAGCTTCCAGAACAGGAAGCAGGTCTTTCATCGTGCTGATTTTCTTGTCATGGATAAGAATGTACGGATTTTCCAGGTCAGCAGACATTTTTTCCGCATCGGTTACAAAATAAGGAGAAATGTAACCACGGTCGAACTGCATACCTTCCACTACATCAACGTAAGTGTCGGTACCTTTTGATTCTTCAATCGTAATAACGCCTTCTTTGTGAACTTTTTGCATAGCTTCGGCAATCAAAGCACCGATGGTTTCCTCGTTGTTGGCCGAAATTTTAGCTACCGATTCAATTTTTTTGTAGTCATCGCCAATGGTGTGCGACTGTTCAGCCAGGTTGCTTACCACTTTGAGAACGGCTTTATCGATACCGCGTTTCAAATCCATGGGATTGGCACCGGCAGTAACGTTTTTCAAACCAACTGCAATGATCGACTGGGCTAAAATAGTAGCGGTAGTTGTACCGTCACCGGCATCGTCGCCGGTTTTGGATGCCACTTCTTTTACCATCTGTGCTCCCAGGTTTTCAAAAGCATCTGGAAGTTCAATCTCTTTTGCTACTGTTACACCGTCTTTTGAAATTTGGGGTGCGCCAAATTTTTTCTCGATAACGACATTACGTCCTTTGGGTCCTAAAGTCACTTTTACCGCGTCGGCCAGTTGGTCAACGCCTGATTTTAGTCTGTCCCGGGCATCGAGGTTGAATTTAATTTCTTTTGCCATTTTTATTTACGTTTTTTGAATTTTAAATTAAGCAATGTACAATACGTCGGATTGCGACATGAGCAGGTAGTCTTTCTCATCAATGGTCAATTCGGTACCGGAGTACCTGCCATAAACAACTACATCGCCCACTTTCACTTCCATGGGCTCGTCTTTTTTGTCGGCACCGACTAATACTACTGTTCCTTGCTGTGGTTTTTCTTTTGCTGAATCGGGGATGATGATCCCACTCTCTGTTTTTTCTTCGGCTTCCTTGGGTTGAACCAGGATTTTTCCAGCCAGAATTTTACCTTTTAGTTCTGCCATTGTTTTTTTTCGTTTTATTATTAAACATTTATTTCAAAAATCGACACCATTCTATATCATAATTTATGCCAACCAACTTATTGTTTAAAATTGCAGGTAAATATGGACAAAATTGCACGCCCGCTTTAATCTGACAGGACGGCTACACGCACAATGTACTGAAAAACAACAGAAAACTACAAATGACATTCGTTCTGACAGGGTGGCAGTAGTGTTGCCGGAATAAAACCCACCTATTCGAAATGGTAATCGAGTACCTGCCTGAATCCCCGCAGAAAATCGGAAGCTTTCAGTCGTTTTTTTCCTGAAAGCTGAAAGTCGGTAATTTCGAGCCACCCATCGGAACAGGCAACATTCAGGTAAGTTTCATCATCGGAATCGATGGTTCCGGGTGGGGCCACTTCTTCGGAGATAACCGGCTGGGCAAAAAACACCTTGCACGGAACAGTCCTGCCACTTTTTTTATGCACCAGGTTGGCCCAGGCGGCAGGATGTGGCGATAATCCGCGAATCAGGTTGCGGACTGTCTGCACATCTTTTGTCCAGTCAATTTTACAATCTTCCTTAAAAATTTTAGGGGCCTTTTTTATCGTTTCTTCCTGAACCAGTTCTGTTTGCGGAACCGGCTGCACCTTTCCTTCGGCCAGGGCGTCCACCGTTTTAATTACCAGCCCGGCGCCTGTTTCCATCAGTCGATCGTGAATATCGCCCACGGTATCGTTTTCACCGATCTCCGTTTCGCGTTGAAAAAGTATTTTCCCGGTATCGATTTGGTGATCGAGCAAAAAGGTGGTCACCCCTGTTTTTGTTTCGCCGTTAATAATGGCCCAGTTAAGCGGCGCTGCACCCCGGTATTGCGGGAGCAAGGAACCGTGAAGGTTGAAAGTACCGAGGCGGGGCATATTCCATACTGCTTCGGGCAACATCCGGAAAGCCACCACCACCTGCAAATCGGCTTCCAGCGATTTAAGTTCGTTTAAAAAAGCGGGATCTTTCATTTTTTGGGGCTGAAGAATCTTCATTCCTTTTTCAACCGCGTATTTTTTTACAGCCGATTCAGTCAGTTTCTTCCCCCGCCCGGCGGGTTTGTCAGGAGCAGTAACTACCCCCACCACGTTGTAGTTATTTTCAACCAGCGCCTTCAGGCTGGCCACCGCGAAACCGGGTGTACCCATAAAAACAATCCGGACCTCTTTTCCTTTCATACCCATCATTTTTCAACAAAAATAAACATTCATTAAGAATATTGTACTAATTTGTGCACTTAACACAGATAAATATGGGAATTGAACGGGATTACCTGATGCGCCAGTTGAAAATGCTTTTCGAAGTTATCCAACGAATTCTCCATTACAGAAAAAAAGGAGAAAAAGAGCAAGCCATGGAAGAAATCAAAACTTTTTACCATTACCTCAACATTACGGAAAATGTTCATACAATGAGCATTGAAGCGCTTTTAAATTTACTTGTTACAGAACGAAAACTCACAAACAGCCAACTTGAAATGGTGGCACTCGTTTTAAAAGAACAAGGAGAGCTGGCTGATAATGCGGAACAACAACTTGATTTTTTCAGCAAAGCTTATTTCTTTTTGGAAAAGGTTGAAAGGGAAAGTACCAGCTTTTCGATGGACCGGCAAATGAAACTTGCTGAACTGAGGGAATACCTGGATTGAAAAATAAATAATTCAGAGCAGGAAGACATAACTGCCTGAAACCAGTTCAATTTTACAACCGGCCCATTTATCCGTTTCGCAGATTACAGAAAAAACAACGCAATGCCGCCAACAGTAATGGCAGCCCCGAGAATTTCTTTCCAGTTTACTTTTTCTTTGAATAAAATTACAGAAGGTGCAATGATAAGGACCGGCACAATGGCCATAAGGGTCACTGCAATTCCGGTTTCGGTGTGCTGCACGGCTAAAAGAGAAAAAGAAACAGCCAGAAAAGGACCAAAAAATGCGCCCAGTGTAATACGCCGCATGGCCGGAGGATTTTTTATGGCTGCCCAAACCCGCGGCCAGCGTTTCATAAAAAAGAAAAGGATGACAAACCCTGTAATACCAGTCAATATCCTGATTTGAGCCGCTGAAAACGCATCGTAAGCTCCCATGCCTTTTTTGCTGATTACCAGCCCGGAAGCCTGGCCAACAGCTCCGCCTAGTGCCATCAAAATTCCCGGAACGGAGTAGCCCGATTTCAGCTTCCGGACGATGGACCCGTTCAGTTCGGTTTTTTGACGTTTCAGGATAACAATAACAATTCCTGTTATGGTAACCACCATTCCCAGCCAGTTTTTTGGGGTGAGCACCTCACCCAGCAAGAGCCAGCCTGCCAGTGCTGCAAAAGGGGGAGACAATGCCATCATCAGCATGGAAATACGGGCGCCAACCACCACAAAAGCCTGAAAAAGCAACAAATCGCCAATGACAAACCCCACCAGCCCCGATAAAGCCAGCCACTTCCATTGAAAAAAAGTGGCATCGACGGGAAAAAACATTCCCCGGACAAACAAGTTGTAAAAGCCTATGATAAAAAAAGCCATCACCAGCCGGATAAGGTTTACGGACAACGAGCCCACCTTTTTACCTGCCGATTCAAAAGCCATGCTGGTTACAGTCCAGAATACCGCGGTTAGCAGGCCGGCTATTTCTCCAAAATAATTTTGCATTATTAAGGGCGCAAATGTAGCAATTCAAATCCGATTAAAGAGGGCCGTATAAAAAAATGGAGCATCCCGCTCAGTGCGAGATATTCCATTTTTTCAGGCTTCGGGTGGCGTGGTTTCCTGTCCGCGTATTTATTTAATCAGTGGTTCAGAAAACGCTGCGCCCTTAATCAAGTAATTCAGAAACCGTTTCCCGCAATTCTTCATCGCGTTTATTTTTAGCAACGATTTTCCCGTTTTTATCGACAATTAAGCTGGAGGGGATGGAATTTACGGCATACATTTGAGCAGCCGCGTTGTTCCAGTGCGACAGGTCCGAGACATGCGGCCAGTCCAGGTTGTCATCTTCTATCGCTTTCAGCCAGGCCTCTTTTTCCCGGTCGAGCGAAACACCAAATACGCCAAACCCTTTGTCTTTGTAATCATTAAAAACCGCTACAATATTTGGATTTTCGTTCCTGCACGGGCCACACCAGGCTGCCCAGAAATCGAGCAGGGTATAGTCGTTTTGTGCATAAACATCCGAAAATTTAACCGGGTTTCCATCGGGATCGTCCATTGTAAAATCGGGGGCAGTCTGACCAATAGCCACCGTTTTCAACTGCTCAATGCGTTCTTTCAAAGCGGTAATTGAAGGAACTGAATCAAGTTTTGGATCCAGCGCACTCACCAGTTGATCCAGTTCTTCCACCTCCATTCCATGCTGAATACGCGAAAGGAAGTAGGGAGTGGCATACGAACCCGGATTGTCCCTGACAAATTCTTCCTGAAGGGTGTTGGTACTTTCATAAAGCTCTTCCACCTTTTCCATCAATTGCATTGCGCTGGCTGTATCGCCTGCTGCCCCGGCCTCCCGTGCCTGCTGGTAAAGGGCCATATATTCTTCACCAATTTCCTGAATTTTACGGTTTACCGTGTTGTAATCGTCGTGGGTTTTTGAACCCGAAACGGTGACCTGAGCAAGCGAATCCACCTTACCTGTAACAGTTATATCTGTATTTTCAACAAATACAATCGTTTTTGGCTGTTGTCCCAAAACCGATATATAATAGTCTTCCGGGGCATCAACTTCACCTCTGACTACTGCTGTGCCATTTGAAATTTCTGCCGTATCAACCGGAATCCAATCCGATGCTCCCCGTTTTTCAAGCAAAATTTGTCCTTCTGCACCTTCCAGGTCCACTTTTATTTCGAACCCTTCCTGCTGCTGCTGGCTGCATGCAAAAAAAGCCGCTGCAGTTATTAAAACCAAAATTTTTTTCATGCTGTTTAAATTAAACCATTTATGAATTCCCCCGAAAGATAGAAAATCATTTAACATGGAAAAAATTTACAAAGAACTGTTTGGTAAAAAGAATAACTTTGCAGCATGACAACCGACAAAACAGTTAAAATACTGATTATAAATAATGCAGAAGCGGGAATCACAGAGTTTACCGACCCGCTTGAAAGAATTGTTTCGGAAACCGGACTTCCTTTTGAAACGATTGATTACTCCAACTGCCGGGAGTATGATTTCAACGCTGTAGCCGGTGTCATTTTAAGCGGGTCCCCGCAGGGAAACGACATTGCTGACCACCACCTCCCCTATTTTGAATGGATGAAAACCTTTGAAAAGCCGGTGCTGGGAATTTGTGCCGGCCACCACATTGCCGGGCGCCTGTTCGGGGCCAGATTACTCCGCAGTGAGGAGCCGGAATCGGGAAAATCCGACGTGGAACTTTTAAAAGACGATCCGCTCTTTTTTGGATTACCGCAAAAAATAGCAGTAAAACAGATGCACAACGATTCCATTTCCCTCCCTCCCGGTTTCGAACTGCTGGCCACCTCCAAAACCTGCCACAACCAACTCATGAAACACGGGCAAAAACCGCTTTATACCTGCCAGTTTCATCCCGAATATTACAACCAGGATTTGATACAAAATTTTATAAAAATTGCGGAAATCAAAAAATCAGATCGATCTTTCTTCTGATATTTTCTAATTTTATATCGAAATAAAACATCTCATGGAAAAAGAAAAAGATATAAGGTGGCAGCAGCGTTTTTCGAATTTTAAAAAAGCATTAAGTCAGCTTGAAAAGGCTATTATCATACAGAATGAAAGGGATTTAAGCGCACTTGAAAAGCAGGGTTTAATTCAGGCTTTTGAATTTACGCATGAATTAGCATGGAACACTTTGAAAGATTTTTTCGAATACCAGGGGAATACTTCAATCACCGGGTCACGCGATGCTACCCGGGAAGCATTCAACAAGGGACTCATTCAAAACGGCGAAGGTTGGATGGATATGATTCGAAGCCGGAATAAATCGTCGCATACTTACAATGAAGAAGTGGCAGAAGAGATTGTTTTTCACATCACGGAAACTTATTATCCGCTTTTTAATGAACTGAAATCAACACTTGAAAAGCGATTAAAATAACAACAAAAAGCCAATGAACAAAACCGGACTTAAATCCCAGACAATTAATGACATTAAAAAAGTATTTGCCTCCAGTCCCGAAATTGAAAAGGCGATACTTTACGGATCGAGAGCCAAAGGAAATTACAAAGATGGTTCTGATATTGATTTGGTATTGATTGCCCCGGAATTTACACTCACAGATTTAAACAAAATTGAAAACCAACTCGACGATTTATTGCTGCCCTGGAAAATAGATATGGCACTTTTTCATCAAATTGAAAATCAGGATTTAATCGACCATATAAACCGGGTTGGAATTGTATTCTATGAAAAATAAAAACCGCCCTGCCAACCCAGAACGGTCTCAAAATTATCAACTTACCTTTTCTACCTGTTTTCGTTTTATATCCTGAAAAACAGTTCCTTTGTCATGAACGGTATTCACTGCCCTGCCCGAAGGATCCGCATTGCCCTGAAATGAAGCATCCCACGCCAGCGCTTCTCCCGTACTACAGGCAATAGAAGGAACCGAAGGCACACAGGCAGCTGCCTGGTCCGATGGGAAATGCTCGCTGTAAATAACCCGGTACATATACTCCTCCTTATTCATGGGGGTGTTTACCGGAAAGCGGTATTGGGCATTCTCCATCATTTCGTCGGTTACCTGTTCGCCGGCAATCTGTTTTAATGTATCGATCCACCCGTAACCAACTCCGTCAGAAAACTGCTCTTTTTGCCGCCACGCCACACTTTCGGGCAGGTATTTTTCAAAACCTTTGCGGAGGCACCATTTTTCAATTTTCCCGTCTTTTGCCATTTTGGCTTCCGGGTTGAAACGCATGGCCACATCAATAAACT
>CAYRBS010000017.1:0-19663 GCA_964422335.1 uncultured Mariniphaga sp.
TTTTTTTGTGAATGAGCCAATCGGCAAAACGGATGTATTGTTTCAAACACCAGTATCCCGGCGACCACTTTTCGTAATTCATCTTACAGCAGGTTGATACAACGGTTTTTTCGCCCACAGGCCGGCAATGGTGAGTCCGCTGATAATGTGCCAGACCCCCCACCAGGCAGCAATCACGGTCATTCCGCCCAATTCAAGTTCGGGAGGAAAAATTTTTGGGTTGAACATAAGCACCAGTGCCAGTCCCGAGTTTTGAATGCCGGTTTCAAGGGTAATCGTTCTCCGGTCAATGCGTGGCAATTTCATTATGGAACTTGTTGTAAATCCGGTAGTTAGCGCTAATGCATTATGTATCAGGACGATAAAAAACACAACATGAATAAACCGCATGAAGTTGGTAAAATTGGCCGACAGCAGTATGATTACAAATCCGATAAAAATAAGGATGGACAGCTGGCGGATGGGCTTTTTTATTTTCTCCGTGAGTTTGGGCAGGTATTGAGAGAAAAGCAATCCCATAATTACTGGAATACCAAGCAAAATGACCACGGTCTGCACCATTTGCAGAAAATCAATTTCAATAGGCACCAGGAAGGTTCCCGCGCCGGCAGCATTGTAATAGTTAAGGTACATTTTCCCCCAGAGGGCGAAGTTTAATGGTGTCATAAAAGTGGCAGCCAGGGTAGCTACCGCAGTTAAACTTACCGAAAGGGCCAGGTTCCCTTTTGCCATGGCGCTCATAAAATTGGAAATGTTGCCTCCGGGGCACGAGGCAATTAAAATCATTCCGAGCGCTACAGTGGGGGTGGGATTCAATACCAGGATAAATGCAAAAGTAATAGCCGGTAATAATATAAATTGTGAAACCACACCGGTTACAGCCGATTTTGGTTTCATGATAACATCTTTAAAATGTTGCCATTTTATATCGAGCGCCACGCCAAACATGATAAAAGCAATGGTGACATTCAGCGCAAACAGTCCGGAAGGGGAGAAATTTAACCTTACGTGGTCGAGTACTTCCAGCGCTTCTTTCATAATAAATAGTTTAAAGGACCTCCGAAAATAGAAAAACTATTGGTAAAAACAATGAACAGAGCCTGTCAAACAAGTCGCAATAATGAAGATGCATTTCTGTTATTCCATTTCAATACGATGCCGGAATCAGTTCAGGATAACAGAAGGAAGGACTTGTAAACAGGCTCTGGCCTTTTCGGAATGAGTTTTTTAATTTCCGAGCAGCAATTTTTTCATTTTCGCATTTACGTCGGTATTATCCATGATACCTATAAAATTTTCTGCACCGGGACCCCAGGCAAAAATGGGTACCATCAACCCGGTGTGCCCTCCGGTGGTGAACTCACCTTCAACCATGCCGGTTTCATAATCTCCGTCTAAAACGGCCATTCCGCCTGTTTCGTGGTCGGAAGCAACAATTACCAGGGTCTTTCCATCCTTTGAAGCGAAATCGAGGGCTTCACCAACAGCCCGGTCAAAATCAAGCATATCTTCAATAATGTAGTTGGTGTCTCCGGCATGTCCGCCCCAGTCAATCTGCGAGCCTTCCACCATTAAAAAGAAACCTTTTCTGTTGTTACTTAAAATATTAAGGGCTGTGTTTGTGGCTACCGGCAACATGTTTCCGCGTTCTTCCATCCGGCCATTGTGCTCTTCGGCGGTTAATCCGGCCAGTTTGCCTTCTTTTATATTTTTTATGGTATTCAAATCTTGTTCAACAGTATAACCGTTTTGTTCGAGTTCTTCAGCCAGGTTGCGTCCGTCTTCCCGTTCGGTAAAATGTTTATAACCCCCGCCAATAAATACATCGATGTCGGTTTTCAGGAAATCGGCGGCAATTTCTTCATACATATTTCGGCTGGGCTGGTGGGCGATAAACGCTGCCGGGGTAGCATGGGTAATGGATGATGTGGAGACCAAACCTGTTGCCAATCCTTTGTCTTCAGCTTCTTCCAAAATTGTTTTTATCGGATTTTTGTCGGTGTCCACGCCAATTGCACCTCCGTAGGTTTTCTGTCCGGTTGACAGAGCGGTTCCTGCGGCGGCTGAATCGGTAGTGTAATCGTCTGCCGACTTTGTTTTGGTGAGTCCCATATATTTGAAGTTTTCGATAAACAACCGGCCCCGGTTTGCTGTCAGTCCGGCGTGGAGTTGTGCAACTCCCATACCATCGGCAATTAACAGGATAATGTTTTTGGGTTTTTTGGGCCTTGATTTTTCAGGAAACGTTTTTACGTCATACGCTTCGCCCCCACTGTAAATTTTTTCGTTTTTTTCTGCTTCGGCGTCAAGGTAATCATTCTGTGCAATTGAAGTAAACCCCATTAAAAGGGCAATCAATAAAACCAATACTTTCTGATTCATTATTTTTAATTTTTATATTGAAGTCGCAAAAATAAACAGAAAAACAGGACAGAAGTTTTTCCGATCATGAAAATTTGTCAAAAGTTTGTTAAAACGGGGGGTGCAAAAGTTATTTGAATTTTTCGAGTTCTGTTTTATCAAAGTCGGTATTCAGCACAAAGCGGGTACCTTCATGCGAAGTTTGCATTTTTATTACTTCCATAATCACAAAGTTACTGAGAATTTCTTCGGTTTTTTTTCGTGAGATGTGGGCGAGCCGCATAAATTTTGAAAAGGAAATATTCTCGTTCTGCTGCAGGTAATCGATGAGGAATTTTTCACTTTCTGAGTAGGAAAACCAGATTCCGCGGGGGCTGCTGAGTTTTTTCCATACGGTTAGCTGGATTTTGTGTGCCAGGACATTTTCATCGTTTAGGCGGATGTATGCGAGCCATTTGCCGCTTTCGTCTTTTGCAAAATGCGGTTTTTCTTTGCTGGGAAGTACTTCGATTTGGAGTACCGTTTTGCCTTCGGTTTGCCACTGTTTGGTGGAGAAAGAAATGGGTGGGTCGCTGAAAATTTTGGCTGCCGATTCAACCATGTAATATTCTTCATCGGTACGAATGCCTGCCACCTTGCCATTATCCTTCACTCCAATCAGCAGCCTTCCGCCATCGGTATTTGCAAAGGCAACCAGCGATTTTGCGATTTTTTTCGAGTCGTTGATACAGTATTTAAAATCCTGTTGCTGATGCTCGCCTTCCTCAATTAATTTGTAAAGCGTTGAATTCAATGTTCATGTTATTTAAGCCACTCAAAAGTAATATAATGATCGGGTGACATCCCCAGTTTTTGATATACATGGTGCGCCCCTTTATTCGATTTATCGGCATAAAGCCGGATTCCTTTCAGGTCCGGGTTGTTGAGTACTTCGTTTTTTATGTGTTCGTACATTTTGCTGTACACCCCTTTCCGCCGGAATTCGGGCATTACATAAACCGATTGTATCCACAGCACCGTTCCGTTCCGCCAGTCGCTCCATTCAAAAGTAGTTAGCAGCGAGCCAATTATTTCGCCTTTTTTTTCGGCCAGGTAGTAATTTCCTTTGGCAGAGTCTTTTAAAACTGCCTCCACTCCCTTTTCAACCGTTGAACGCTCCAGTTCAATGTTTTCTGTTTCCCTCGCCATGGCTAACTGAAAATTAACAATTGAATTCAGGTCTTTTGATTTTGCTTTTCTGACTAACATTTTCCAAATTTAAACCGCGAATGTAATAATTCTGGTACAATCGTTCAATCTAAAACCAAAGAAACTGTCTTTCCGGTATTTCAGAAAAAAAAGCAGAATTATGAAAGTAATAGTATCATCAACTAATCCGGTTAAGCTTGACGCTGTGTTGATTGCATTCCGCTCCTATTTCAGGCAGGTAGATATTGAAGGGGTGCAGGTTGACGCGGGTGTTTTGGAACAACCTTTAACAGATACCGAAACGCGGGAAAGTGCGCATAACCATGCCCGGGAAATAAGAAAACGCATTTACGATGCTGATTATTGGGTAGGAATTGAAGAGGGCGTCCAGGCTGAAGAGCAAGGGCTGGATACTTTTGCCTGGATTGTAATTTATTCTGCCGGGAAATATGGCGAGGCACGCACTGCTACTTTTAAGTTACCCGAAAAAATAGCACACTTAATTGCCGGAGGAATGGACCTTGCGGAAGCCATCGATTTGGTTTTCAGCGAAACCAATTCGAAACAAAATAACGGGGCCGTGGGGCATTTAACCCAACACCGGGTTGACCGCACCGAATTATACCGGCAGGCGGTGGTGCTGGCTTTAATTCCGTTTGTAAACCCCGACCTGTATTAAACCGGTTTTTTTTCTTTTATCCGGGCAATCACTTCTTCAATTTTAATTTTTTCTTCCTGAAGCAGTACAAGCTGAAGTTTTTCTTTTTCAAGCAAACTGCTTACCATGGGGCCAACCTCTCCGGTTATTATAACCGAAACCCCATTTTTCTGAAGGAATTTTACCAGCTTCACTCCGCTGTGTTCCTCGTTTTTGTGAGGGTTTTCGATAATGTTATATTCACCGGTTTCTTGGTCGTAAATAACAACATTTTCGCATTTTCCGAAGCGCAGATCGAGAAAAGATTTTTCAGATTTCCCCGATGAGGAAATGGCAATTTTTTTACTCATGATTTATACGTTGTTTTGTTTATATAACAATTCCAGACGATAAAGTTTTAATATTTTGGCATTAAGTTTTTCATGTATTTTTTTTGGATGTGCTTCTTTTGAAAGTGGGGATGAAAAATAACCTATTGCCCTTTCAGTAAACATTTAAGTAGGATTTATTCTTTTTAAAACGACCAAAAGTAAACATTTTTAGTGAGATACAACATCTCCAATCAGCGTGGTTTGCGTTGATTCTTTCACAACTATATCCACAAAATCTCCTTTTTTGTAATGGCAGGCAGGAAACACAGCCACCTTGTTTTGCGATGTACGGCCAAACAGCATTTCGTCCGATTTTTTGGAAATTCCCTCCACCAGCACCTCCAGTTTTTTTCCAATATCGTTCCGGTTGCTTTTGAGTGAAAGTTTGTTTTGGAGCTCGATAATTTCGGTGAGCCGCCTGCTTTTTGTTTCTTCCGGAACATCGTCTTTCAGGTGTTTGGCGGCGTATGTGCCGGGCCGCTCCGAATATTTAAACATAAATGCCATGTCGAATTTTACCTCCTCCATCAGGGAAAGGGTTTGGGAATGGTCTTCTTCCGTTTCGCTGCAAAAACCGGTGAATACATCGGTTGACAGGCCGCAGCCCGGGAGAATGGAACGGATAGCTGCAATGCGATCGAGGTACCATGCACGGTCGTATTTCCGGTTCATCTTTTTCAAAATACGCGAGCTGCCCGATTGTACCGGCAGGTGAATGTGTTTACAAATGTTAGGGTATTGGGCCATTTTGTGCAACACTTTGTCAGACATGTCTTTGGGGTGCGAAGTGGTAAACCGGATTCGCAGTCCGGGAGCCTGTATTGCCACTTTCTCCAGTAAATCCCAAAACCGGACAGGTTTTCTTTCGCCCTCGGGAAGCCATTTGTAGGAGTTGACATTTTGCCCCAGCAAGGTCACCTCTTTGTAATTTTTGGCGGCTAAATCCTGTACTTCATTCAAAATATTCGCTGGTTTGCGGCTTCGCTCGCGGCCTCGTGTGTAAGGAACAATACAGTATGTACAGAAATTATTGCATCCCCGGGTAATGCTAACAAATCCGGAAATGGCTTTATCGCCCATTCGTACCGGGGTAATTTTGTCGTAGGTTTCTATGGTGGAAAGTTCGGTGTTGAGCGCTTTTTCTCCGGTTTCAACTTTGTCGATGAGGTAGGGCAGGTCGCGGTAGGCATCCGGTCCGGCCACCAAATCTACTACTCCTTTTTCCAGAAATGCTTCTCCTACCCGTTCGGCCATGCAACCCAGCACACCCACCACCAGTTTTTTATTTTTCTTTTTTAGCGCGTTGTAGTGGTTTAACCTTCCCCAAATGCGCTGTTCGGCATTGTCGCGCACCGAGCAGGTGTTCAGAAAAACCGCATCGGCCTCATCGGCTGTTTGCACCAACCGGTATTGCCTTTCCTGCAAAATGGCCGCCACCACTTCACTGTCGGCCACATTCATCTGGCACCCATAAGTTTCTATGAATAACTTTTTCTCCTGCATTTTTAATAAATGAGGGGACAAAACTAAAGGAATTTTGTCAATTAAGTGGAATATGCCGCGCCAGACTTAAAACATTTTTTATTTTTGGAGTGTTATTATTTTTGAAAATGGTGTTACCCGTTTGCGTGAATTGTTTCTGAAAATAGTTGAAACGGCCATCAGATAAAATGTTAGGATAAAAATAGATGCTTATGTCTGAAATTGGAGAAGAGGTGCAACTCAAACTAAAAAGACTTGAATCATGGTATTCAAAGCGAAAAGGGTCGATTGTTGCTTTTTCAGGAGGGATCGATTCCACATTGGTTTTATACCTCGCCCGTAAATTCCAGGGGAAACAGAATGCAATCGGGGTAATTTCCAACTCGGAAAGCCTGAAGAAAAAAGATTTCGAGCTGGCCCAAAGTATTTGCCGGGAATTTGATATTCGTTTGGAAGTTATCAAAACCAATGAGCTGACAGACGAAAGGTATAACCAAAATCCCATTAACCGGTGTTACTTTTGCAAGGAACACCTTTACAGCGATTTAAGTAAGATTGTGGATAAGTATCCTGGTTTTGATGTACTGAACGGTACCAACTTTGACGATTTTGGTGATTACCGCCCGGGGTTAAAAGCCGCTTCAAAGTTTAATATCGGTTCGCCCATGGCCGATTGCAAGGTGACAAAAGAAGAATTAAGGCAACTGGCTCGGCACTTTCAGCTGCCAAACTGGGATAAACCTGCAAGCCCCTGCCTGAGTTCCCGGATTCCTTACAACCAGGTAGTTACCCAAAAGAAACTGCAACAAATAGAAGAGGCTGAAAATATCCTGAATGAGATGGGGTTCAGCAATGTGCGGGTGCGGCATTACGATACGTATGGGAAAATTGAAGTGCCCGGCAATGAACTTGAACAGCTGAACCTGCTGAAAGATCAAATTACGGAAAAATTTTCATCGCTTGGATTCGAAGATTGTGTAATCGATACGGAGGGGCTTGTTTCGGGAAAATTAAACCGGGCAATTAAAAATCCAGTCAGCAAAATCAACTAACTATATATGCAACGAATATTGTACTACGATTGCTTTGCAGGGATCAGTGGCGACATGAACCTGGGAGCGTTAATCCACCTCGGTGTGGACCCGGAATTCCTGCAAGCGGAATTTAAAAAACTTAAAATCGAAGGATTTAGCCTGGAAGTGAAGGATGACAAAAGACGAGGGATAAGCGGGAAAAAAGCAGATATCATTATTAATAACCCGGAAAATGAAAAACACCGGCACCTGCACCATATCGAAACTTTGATCAACAACTCGGATTTGCCGGAGAAAGTTAAAACCACCTCCCTTGAAATATTTAACCGGGTGGCCGTAGCAGAGGCAAAAGTACACGATATTCCCATACAGAAAGTTCATTTTCATGAAGTAGGGGCGCTCGATTCCATTGCCGATATTGTAGGGGCTGCCATTTGTCTCGATTATTTAAAAGTGGATAAAATTATGGCATCGCCGGTCCAGCTTGGCGGAGGCACTGTTAAATGTGCCCACGGAATTATGCCCGTTCCTGCACCTGCAACGGCTGAAATTCTGAAAAATATCCCGGTCAGGGCAGGATTGGTGCAATACGAAGCCACCACCCCAACCGGTGCAGCTATTCTTGCTGCCACGGTGGATGAGTTTACCCCGGTAATGAATTTTGATATTCAAAAAGTGGGGTACGGGTTGGGAAGCAAAGATACTGAAGTCCCTAATGTGCTCCGGGTTTTTCTTGCCGAAGTGGAAGATGCCGGACAGGATATTATTCAAAGCGAAGCTACATTGCTGGAATGCAATATGGACGATTTGAGTCCCGAAAATTACGAATTTGCCATGGAGCTTTTATTTAACGCAGGCGCCAGCGATGTTTGGATTGAACCTATTATCATGAAAAAATCGAGGCCAGCCAATAAATTGTGTGTTTTGTGCCAGCCGGCTGATGTGGGAAAAATGAAAAACATCCTGTTCACACATACCAGCTCCATCGGGTTACGCGAAATCGTTCTGAAAAAAAATGCGCTGTACCGCGAAGAACAGCTGGTTTCCACGCAATACGGCGACGTAAGGGTGAAACGGAGCTTTTATAACGGGAAAACAGTGAATGTAAAACCGGAATTTGAAGATTGTAAAAAATGGGCGGTAAAACACAACGTCCCGGTGAGCAGGGTTCAGAATTCTGTTTATAAAAAGTTAGATGATGGAAATAACTGATTTACTGGAAAACTATAAAGAAGGTTCCCTGAGTTTACAGGAAACGTTGGTTCAGCTGAAAGAACAGGGAATCGAGGATTTGGGGTTTGCAAAAATTGATTCAAGCCGGCAGGCCCGGACCGGGATTCCGGAAGTAATTTATTCTTCCGGAAAAACAAAAGAACAGATTCGGCAAATAGCTGAAAGAATGTACAAAACGGGAATTGATATATTAGCTACCCGTGCGACAGAGGATATGTTTCTGGGAGTGAAGGAGATAGTTCCGGAGGCCCGGTATAACGAGGTGGCAAAAACCATCGTTTATCATCACAACCACCAGGAGGAAACAAAGGATTACATTGTTATTGTAGCTGCCGGAACATCCGATCTTCCAGTGGCGGAGGAGGCTGCCGAAACAGCTCGTTTCCTCGGTAATAAAGTGGAAAGGGTTTATGATGTGGGGGTAGCAGGCATTCACCGGCTTTTTAATAAAATTGAGCTCATCCGCGGGGCAAAAGTAATTATTGTTGTGGCAGGAATGGAAGGCGCCCTTCCGAGCGTAATTGGAGGATTGGTTGACAAACCGGTTATTGCGGTGCCAACCAGCGTTGGTTATGGAGCCAACCTGGGCGGTGTAACAGCCTTGCTGGCCATGCTTAACAGTTGTGCCGCCGGAATCAGTGTAGTGAATATCGATAATGGGTTTGGTGCAGCATGCCAGGCCGGTTTAATTAATAAATTAAAGTAGTTTAAGATTTATGAATGAGTTGTATTTGTTATATTTTTCAGCTGCATCCTTCGGGTTTCTCCATACCATTCTGGGGCCCGACCATTACGTGCCATTTATCGTTTTAAGCAAAGCGCGCAACTGGTCCAAATCAAAAACCATGTGGGTTACCTTTTTTTCCGGGCTCGGGCATGTCAGCAGTTCGGTTTTACTCGGGTTTTTGGGTATTGCGTTGGGTGTGAGTCTCAACAAGCTTGAATCCATTGAAGCATTCAGGGGAGAGATAGTTGGCTGGATGTTGTTTGTTTTTGGGATGATTTATTTTTTCTACGGTGTTTACCGGCTGCTGGGGTCGCATCAAAAGCACCGGCACCTTTTTGGTTTTTTACTGCCCCGGAAAGCGAGGGAGATACACCATTTATCTGCCGACGAAAAAGATTTAACGAAAAAAGAACAACCCGGAATTACTTCGTGGATGCTCTTCCTGATTTTTGTGCTCGGACCTTGCGAAGTGCTGATTCCCATGCTGATTTTTCCGGCTGCCGAACACAGTACCGTTGGAATTGTAACGGTGGCGCTTATTTTCAGCATTGTCACTGTTATTACCATGCTGGGCATTGTTTATCTGGGCTACAAAGGATCGAAACATTTGAATATGAAGCAGAAAGGTGATTATGTGCACATTGCTGCCGGTCTGGTAATTGCATTTCTCGGAATAAGTATTCAGTTTTTGGGTTGGTAATTTTCCGGTTCAATTGATTATTGTATTTTGTGTCATCTTTGTATTTTTAACGGAAAATTAAAAAAAAACTTCATTTTATGTCTGGACACAGCAAATGGTCAACGATTAAAAGAAAAAAAGGTGCATTGGACGCCAAACGTTCCAAAATATTTTCAAAATTATCGAAAGAAATAACCGTAGCTGCAACCATTGGGGGCGGCGATATTGATGCCAACCCGCGGCTTCGCCTGGCGGTGCAAAACGCCAAGGGGCAGAACATGCCGAAAGATGTGATTCAAAGAGCTATTAATAAAGCCGATAAAGATTCTTCCAATTTTGAAGAAATGACTTTTGAAGGGTATGGCCCGGGTGGGATTGCCCTTTTTGTTGAATGCCTCTCGGACAATAATAACCGGACAGTGGGAAGCGTACGTTCAGCTTTTACGAAACACAACGGACATTTGGCAACCAATGGTTCGGTTGCTTTTCTTTTTGAAACCAAAGGGATTTTTGTTGTACCGGTAACCGAGAAAACAAATGCGGATGAGTTTGAACTCGAAATGATTGATGCCGGCGCCGAGGAGATGGAAGAAAACGATGGCTTCATTGAAATTACCTCCGCAATGGAAGATTTTGGAAATGTATCCAAAAAGCTGGAGGAGTTGGGTATTGAACCTGAAAGCCAGGGATTGCAGCGAATTCCCACAACTACCACTGCCCTGGACGTGGAGGAGGCTAAAAAAGTACTTCGTCTCGTGGAAAGGCTCGAGGAAGACGACGATGTTCAAAATGTTTATCACAACCTTGAATTTACGCCCGAGCTGGAAGCTGCCCTTTCTGAGGAATAGCTTTTTGTGGCAGCCGGGTTTGCATTTTAACTGGTTCGCGATTCCTTCGGGCAATGGAGTAAAAAATTTATCGTTTCTTGTATAAAGGTTTTTGCGTTATATTTGCATCCTCAATTAACGGGGAATCATGAGGAGATTATTTTTATTCATAACAGGATTATTGTTTTGCCAGGTGCTGGCGGCACAGGCAGACTTTCCGTCCATGCCCGGCACTTCCCCGGAAGATACCCTCGATTCAGAATCTGTTTCTGTTTCCATTCTCGATGACCTGAACGTTAACCAGGATTCCCGCCTTGAAAAAATGCTGAACTGGCATGTTGAAAACAATAAAAAGCGCGATGGAATGGAAGGGTACCGTGTGGAAATTTATTCCAGCTCGGCCATGAATGCCAGGCAACAAGCCCAGGAAAAGAAAGTGGAATTTTTGTCGGAATACCCCGACAGAGATGTTCATATACAATACAGCGCCCCGAATTTCAGGGTACGGGTAGGCGATTTTCGCACCAGGAACGAAGCCCTGAAATTGCGAAAAATGATTCAACGACATTATCCCGGAGCTTTTATTGTTCCGGATATCATAGATTTTCCGTTGCTGAAACCAGAAGAAGATGAGCGACCCGATTAAGCACGAGTGCGGCATAGCACTCATCCGCTTACTAAAGCCTTTATCGTATTACAAAAAAAAATACGGGACGTGGAAATACGGCCTGAACAAGCTTTACCTGTTGATGGAAAAGCAACATAACCGCGGACAGGACGGTGCAGGAATGGTGTGTGTGAAAGACCATCTCAATCCGGGAAGCTCCTATATTAATCGTTTCCGCTCCATCAACCAAAATCCCATTATCGATGTATTCGATAAGGTGAACAAGCCGCTGAGAAAGGCAGTTCGTAAGGGAGTTGATGTGGAAGATTGCGACTGGGCCTACGAAAATTACCCTTTTGCCGGCGAACTTTACCTGGGGCATTTGAGGTATGGTACCTTTGGAAAAAACAGCATCGATTTTGTGCACCCGGTGATGCGGCAAAACAACTGGAAATCGCGAAACCTGGTGCTTGCCGGAAACTTTAACCTTACCAATACCGATGAGCTTTTTGAAGTGCTGATTGATTTGGGACAGCATCCCAAGGCTTATACCGACACGGTGACCGCCCTCGAAAAAGTTGGCCATTTCCTCGATGAGGAAAACCAGTGGTTGTTTCGGAAATATAAAAACGAAGGGTATAAAAATAACGAAATATCACCCCTGATTGAAGATAACCTCGATATTCGAAATATACTGGAGCGGGCTACCAAAGACTGGGACGGCGGATATGCCATGGCAGGACTGATTGGCCACGGCGATGCTTTTGTAGTGCGCGATCCCTGGGGAATCAGGCCGGCGCATTATTATTGCGACGACGAAATAGTGGTGGTGGCATCGGAAAGGCCGGTTATTCAAACCGTGATGAACGTTCACTGGGAACAGGTGCATGAAATTGCTCCCGGAGAAGCACTGGTTGTGAAAAAGAAAGGGGACATAAACAAGGAAATGATCAGGGCGCCGCATAAAAGACATTCCTGCTCGTTTGAGCGGATTTATTTTTCGCGGGGCAGCGACCGCAATATTTACCTCGAGCGCAAAGAACTGGGACGCCTGCTTAGCACAACCATCCTGGAAAACGTAAATTACGATTTTGCGAATACCGTGTTTTCTTATATCCCCAATACTTCTGAAACCGCTTTTTACGGAATGATTGAAGGAATTCGTGAATACCTTACCGACTGGAAAATTGATAAGCTGAAAGAGGGAAACGGCAGTATGACCGATGAGGATATCAAACAGGTTATTGCGCTGGAACCACGGATCGAAAAAATTGCCATAAAAGATGTAAAACTGCGCACGTTTATTGCCGACGATGCCAGCCGCGACGATTTGGTGGCGCATGTTTACGATGTCACCTACGGGGTGGTAAAAAACAACGTGGACACACTGGTGGTAATCGATGACTCTATTGTGAGGGGGACTACGCTGAAAAACAGTATCCTGCGGATTCTCGGACGGTTGCATCCCAAAAAAATTATTGTGGTTTCATCCGCCCCGCAAATCCGTTATCCCGATTGTTACGGCATCGACATGGCCCGGCTCGAAAAATTTATTGCATTTAATGCAGCCATTACGTTGCTGAAAGAAACCGGGCAGGAATCGGTTATTCAGGAAGTTTACCGAAAATGTAAAGAACAGGAGAACCTTCCCAAAGAAGAAATGGTAAACTATGTGCGTGAAATTTACCGCCCGTTTACGCCCGAAGAGATTTCAGCTAAAATTGCCGAACTGCTGAAACCCGATGAATGCGAATCGGAGGTGGATATTGTTTACCAGTCGATAGAAAACCTGCACCAGGCATGCCCCAACGATACCGGCGACTGGTATTTTACCGGCAATTATCCTACCCCCGGCGGCAACCGGGTAGTCAATTCCTCTTTTATTAACTACATAGAAGGCAAAAACGAACGCGCCTATTAAGTTTTATTTTATTGACAACCATGTAAAACATTTTCAGGCATACCGTGTTTAAACTTATGCCTCTGAAAATGGAAGGACCAATTTGTCATGGCGTATTATTAATCTTTCCTTCGGGAAAAAATTATCTTCCGTATTTTCAGGGGCATTTTTATTTCTGAATAAATTTTTCATACGCATTGCTCATAACTTCCCAGCTTTCATTACAAACTTTTTCAAACGCTGACTTAAACGATTTTTTCTGAACCGTAAACAACCGGTTTATATTTTCTGTGCCGTACCGGTTCACTAAAAAGCGCATAAAAACACCTGCGTTGGGATAATAGACTGATTCGGGCAGTTCTGTTTCATTCAGAAGCTGTTGGGGAGTCAGTATTTTCCCGGGGCTGTTTTCCTGGTAGCTTTTCAGAATATCGTCGATGTGGTAATACGAGTAGCTGCCGTCCAGCCAGTTGGCATATCCCTCGCTCATGAGTTTTGTGCCGGGGTAACCCAGTTTGCGGTGGGTAATGACGTGGACGAGTTCGTGTGCGCCCATTTTCGGATTTTCAATTCCGTATCTGTTGGTGTAGTCCCGGTCGTGTTTTATAAATGAAAAATAGAAAGTATTTAGTTTTGGTATGGAATGGCCGCCTCCGTTTGTGCCGATGTGAAAACCGGCTTCATCTTCGTTAAAAAGATAAATTAAAACTTTATCGCTGAAATTCACTCCGGCGCTGTCCTGAATCATTTCGTAGTAAAACATCTGGTTGGCTGCTATGGTATCAGCTTGTCCGGGGGTTGGAGATGTTGTGCTTGAAAATCCTGTCGGGCGGTAATGCAATACAATTTTTTCAGTTTCTAAAACTTCCCAGTTTTCCTGCAGGTCCGGTTCGGCAATAAACTCGGTACACGAAGTAAAAAACAGCAGCAACAAAAAATAACTAACAGCAGTTTTCATAACCATTTCAGTCGTTTAAAAATCAACACGTAAAAAAAATCCCAACAACCTGTCCAGCTTGTAATGGTTCATTCCTTCAGCACTGAAAGATCGGTTGGGGCCGGCGTATCCGGCAATATCATTTTTTTCGGCACCCAGGCTGATTACTTTTGAACCCGAAAGTTTATAACTTGCACCGGCCTTGAAAACAGCCTGGTAATAAAAGGCGAAATAATTGTTTTCATGAACCGGGGTTTCGTTTTCGTCATACATTTTTAGCTTCCCGTAATTCAACCAGGGTAAATGGAAACGCCCGTCAATGTTTCCCCAAAAACTAAGAGTGTTATTCACCGGAATTGTCACCTGCACCGAAGGGCCGAACCAGAGGTTGATATCGCTGGTTTTTTCGCTGCTGCCCGATTGGTATTTTATATTCCGACTTTCAAACAACAGCCCCGAAGCCAGTCCGTGACGCAGCTTTAGCCAGGGGCGGTTAAACAGCGGCCAGGTTAAGTGGTAGTTTAATGAACTCCGGAAATAATTACTTTCATTTTCTGTGAGCAGAAGGTTGCGCCCTGTACCGTTGTCGGAAGTTAAGCCAAAAGGTTTGGCTATTTCCCACTGAAACCGGTGCAGTTTTTTTCCGCTTGAAAATCCGTAATGAAAAGAAACAGCTGGCATATTTCCAATTATAACCGGGTAGCCCGTGTGCATTTTTATTTCGGGTTTTTGCTGGCTGAACGCGCGATAATTTGTGTAGCCAATAGAAAAACCGGTAATTTGGCGGGTTTCATCAAAATGTTGGGAGAAAGCTGTTTGATAACCTAAAGTTAACAGAATTACTGTAAGAGCTAATCTTCCCATTATGCAAGGTTTCTGTTGAAAAATATTTTCTGACGAAATTATAAAAAAGCTGTTTGTGCCTTTAAAAAGGTATGTGTTTCGGAACATAGTTGAAATCATTTTGTGCTGTAATCATGCTTTTTAATTTTGCAAGCCCAAAAATCAAACTGCAAATGCATTGTAAGATTGAAGAAAAAGAGATTCAGGAAATTGAAACGACCAACATTGTTCAGCAAACATCGTTTTGGGCAGAAATGAAACACCAGCAGGGGCTGGAACCTTTTGCTTTTGAATATTTGGTATCAGAGGATTTACTGAAACCTTCGAAGAGCGGCATAAAATTTATAAACGATGATCTGCTGGTACTCGTCCGTTATATCGACAATATACACAGCATTGCCTATATTCCGTACGGGCCAATCGATGAACCCGACTTTGAAAACCAGGGCGTTTTTATGGAAGAGCTGGCCGAGGCGTTGCGTCCGCACCTTCCCAAAAACTGCATACTCATCCGGTTCGATCTCCCGTGGGAAAACCAGTGGGCGCATGAAGACGATTTTTTCGATGAAAGCGGAAACTGGACCGGCCCGCCTTCGTTTCAAAACCAGGAGTTCAGGGTGAATTTTAAAACCCGGGAGTGGAACCTCCAAAAAAGCCGGAGTGATAATTTACCAACCAATACCATCTTCCTCGACCTGGACCAAAGCCAGGAAAAGCTTTTGCAGCGGATGAAATCCAAAACCCGTTACAACATCCGGCTTTCGAAACGCAGGGGTGTGCAAGTGAAAAGCTATGGCACGGAAATGCTGGAAACCTGGTATTCTCTGTACCGCGAAACTTCGCAACGCAACGGGATTACACTGCATCCCAGGGAAAATTTTTATGATTTTTTTGAAATTCAGAAAAACGCCGGAAAAGACATCGACACCCGCCTGTTAATGGCCGATTACGAAGGGGAGTTTTTGGCCGCCATGTTTTTGGTTCTATCCAAAAAACGGGGTACCTATTTATATGGCGCCTCCTCGGCGAACCGGCGCAACCTGATGGCAACTTACGCGGTTCAGTGGGAGGGAATCCGTTTGGCACAGGAAGCCGGGTGCAAAGAGTACGATATGTTTGGCACCGCACCCAATGCCAATTCCGGCCATCCCATGCACGGCCTTTATCGTTTTAAAAGCGGGTTTGGTGGTAATTTCTTTCACCGCATGGGCTGCTGGGATTACCCGCTAAATCAAATACAATACAATACTTTCCGGGCGCAGGAAGTGAATAGCCAGGGGTATCATATAAATTAGGGGTAAAAAGATTACAGGTTTCGTTATATTTTTCTGAAAATCCTCATTCATTCAAAAAAAAATCGATATTGTCTTGTTTGACAAGCATTTCCATTTTTGATGATTATCCCATTCGTTCGGGAGCAGGTGAATCTTTCTCCCGAATTACTATTTTGGTTATTGAGATTATTGTACTTTGTTCAAAATTAAATTCTACAAACTCTTTTTGCTTTTTAAACTAAAGTTGGTTAGTTTTACAAAATGCTGAAGGTGAATGAAGCTGACCTTGAACAACGCAATCGAAGTAAGAATTAAGTTTTATGATAAGAAAGTTATTCTTAAACGATAAATTTATACTTGGACTGATACTCCTGAATGCAATATTATTATTTACAGGCGGGTATTTACAAACTGATTTTGAAAGGCAAATATTGACAATAGCCGATAATTTAATTACAACACTTTTTGTAGTGGAGTTGATGATTAAATTTAGAGCATTTGGAATAAAAAACTATTTTCAGACGAATTGGAATAAACTCGATTTCATTTTAATTGTATTGTCACTTCCTGCTTTAATTGCTTTCCTGTTTAATTTTCGTGTATTAGACTTTAGTTTTCTGCTTGTTTTTCGTGTATTGAGAGTTTTTAAAGCTTTTCGGTTTTTTAAGTTTATTCCAAATATTGGACAATTGGTTAGCGGAATTCAGCGGGCACTAAAAACCTCTTTATTCGTATTTTCAGGTTTTCTTATTTATATTTTTATTATAGGAATTCTTTCTTACTATCTTTTTGAAAATAGTGGTTCTGAATATTTCACCGATCCAATGATATCACTGTATTCAACCTTTAAAATTTTTACGGTTGAGGGATGGTTTGAGATACCAGAACAAATAATTGAAAACTATTCAAAATCAGCTTCTTTCTTTACTTATTTGTATTTTATATTTGTTGTTTTGTCAGGTGGGATATTTGGGCTTTCGCTGGTTAATTCAATTTTTGTAGATTCCATGGTTAGCGACAATAACGATGAACTTGAGAAGAAAATTGACAATCTTGATTCAAAAGTCATAGAAATTTTAACTAAAATCAAAGACAATGAAACTGGAAATAATTCTGGATAATGTTAATTCTTTAGAGAAAAATTCGTTTTTAAAAATTATCGATTCCATTAAAGCAAGTAATCCTAAAAACAGCAAAGAGATTGATAAAATTCTTTCCGACAGAAGTAATGATTTAAAAAGTGTTGATAGTATCAATATTGCCAGGGTTTTTAATCTGGTGAAAAATGAATTTGCCGAAACAGTTCAGGCTGAGTTTGTTAATACAACGTCACAATTAGATATTCTAATAGACATAATCATTAAGGATGGTAACGGTATTTTGACCCGGGAATGGCTTTCCCGGCTTTACGAGAAAGAATTAGCAAGTATTAAGAAAAAAACTCAACAACTTAAAAAACAGTTAGAATCCGAGAAGTCTGAAATTGATGAAAGCCGGAAACGATATTACGAGATTTACAAAGCTTGTTTAATTACTGCATACAGAAACGATATCGAGAAAAATCATGACCCTAAAATAACGGATGATGAATTATCCATTTTACTAACCTTAACGAATGAGTTAGAATTATCTCAGGAAGAAGTTAAGCTCTTAAATTATCTGATTATACCACCCAAAAAATCTGATATAGATGATGTTATAAATTTTTTAAAAAATATTGGGGTGATTTTTTACTCAAGAAAAAATAATTTGGTTTATGTGGCAGACGAAGTTGTTAAAGTACTTCGCAAAATCAGGAAAAAAGAGGTTGCCGATAAATATTATCGCCGGATTCTTAAAACTTTGAAAGAATCCCAGATTAATCTGATTTGTCGAAAACATAACATTAACATTAGAGAACTGGATTACGAATCAAAAATTAAACAGATAATTAAAGAGGGAATTTCATTTTCAAACCTCCTTAAGAACGAAATTCATAAAGATGGGACAACTTTAACGGACAAAAAGAAATTTTTAAATGAGCTGTGGAATAAGGGATTAAGAGTAGGTACTCCTTTGCGGGGTTCAACCATCGAGGAGAAAATCGAAAATATTATTTTGTATTTCGATGATCTTGAGAAAGATGAAAAAGTTGGTATTTCAGTTGAAGGATTTGAAAAGTTGCTGATCGACTTGAAAAACACCTTGGACTCTTTTGAAAAAATTGTTCTTGATGAATTTGAAATGCAAGATGGAACAGAACTCAATAGCAATACATTATTGGATTATAATATAAAACCCCGCGATATTTTAGATATTCTTCCGATCGATGAACTGAAAAAATTTATTGCTTCTAAAAATCTTAAATCAAGAGGCGATTTAGTATTGAATATTTTGGATGCTTATACAGATGCTGAAAATCTAATGATTGAAAATTACGAAGCTATTGGCTTAAGAGATATTGCTACATTAAGAGAAAATGGAATAAACATTAAAGAAAGTGAGCTGGGTTTAAAATTTGAAGATATAACCAAAACAATATTTGAAAAACTTGGGTTTAATGTTGATGACTCACTGAAAAAACAATTGAATAATGCTAAAAATCAAATTGATCTTGTTCTGAATTTGGGAAAGAATAATATCATAATTGTTGAATGTAAAACCGTTAAAGAAAAAGGATACAATAAATATAGCTCGGTATCGCGACAAGTAAAATCATATGTAAACTCAGCAAAGAAAGCTGATTTCAATGTTGTTAAATCACTTATTGTGGCCCCTGAATTTACGGATGATTTTATAAATGACTGTGATTTGGAATTTGAGATAAATTTATCTTTGATCACCGCCGGGTCTTTGATAAATATTCTTGAAGGATTTAGGAATTCTAATTTGGAACAATTTCCACATCAACTCTTAATGAAAGATGTTTTGATTAGAGAAGATAGAATTATTAAAGCGATTAGTAAGTAATTCAATCATGATCACTAAAAACGGAAGCATGTACAAAAATTCCTTAAAAATCAGAGCAGTTGCAAACCCACATCGATCATCCCGACAACCGCATCAACCAACTGGTTTATGAACATTACGGGTTAACCAATAAAGAGATTGCTATGGTGGGAGGTGAAAACAATTAAAACCTGAATGGACAAATTTCAAAATATTTACCGCATTGAATCGGCCAGGCTAAAAAATTGGGATTATGGCCGGAATGCCTGGTATTTTGTTACCATTTGCACCGGAGAAAGACGCTGTTTTTTTGGCGAAATTTTAAACGGGAAAATGAATTATTCGCCGGCAGGCGATATTGCCCGGCAATTGTGGATGGAAATACCCAATCAATTCGGTTATGCAAATTTGGATGAATACATTGTTATGCCCAATCATATTCACGGAATCATACAGATAAACAAATCCAATCCCGGACAACATCCACACGCGGAAAAATGTAACCGTTTGGGAAATGCCACGGAGGGCGATGACACCGGTGATAATAGCAGGGACCATGCCACGGGGGTTGGTAGAGACGCGATTAATCGCGTCTCTACGATCGAACCAACCAC